>DATICC010000191.1:0-2646 GCA_035457045.1 Woeseiaceae bacterium
CTTCGTCATGGGCGAGAATGCCTGGCGCGAATCCGGCACCTGGCCGCCGGCAGACACCGCAGCGAATACCCTTTGTTTCGGCGCAGCCGCGGATAGCGAAACCCTGCAACTCGGTGGCTGCGACACACCCTCAGCCGAGCCACACAGCCGGTTTACGGCGGATCCCGCGAATCCCGTGCATGATCCGTACACGACTCGCGGCCCGCACGACTATCGTGCACTGGCGTCCCGCTCCGATTTGCTGGTTTTCGAAAGCGAGGTACTCGCCGACGACGTGACCGTCGCCGGCAATGCCGTCGCGCGTGTGTTCGTGTCCTGCGATTGCCGGGACTTCGATTTGTGGGTGCGCATGCTGGATGTCTATCCGGACGGTCGCGCCATGAACCTCATGAGCCCCGGCGCCGATTCGCTGCGCGCCAGCTACCGCAATACCGCCGTCGGCCGCGAATTACTCACACCGGGCGTCGTCTATGAATTGACACTGGGTGGCATACTGACTGCAAACCGCTTTGCTGCCGGCCACCGGATCCAGTTGCAGGTGTCGGCCTCGTTCGCGCCGCACCTCTCGCGCAACCTGCAGACCGGCGAGTCAGAAATGACATCGGCGGTATCGCGACCGGCAGAAATCACCATACACCACAGTACCGAGCACCCGTCGCGGCTGATACTTCCCGTCCTGCCGTGAATGGCACCAGCTATTCTTCGCCAGGGCCGAGGTACAGGCCCGTGATCGTGTCGACGTAGTCCTCGGGTTCGAAATCCGCGCGGTTCGACAGCAGGATGACCGAGAAGCGGCGTTCCGGGATTCGTGCGATGTGCGAACGAAAGCCGACCCAGCTGCCGCCGTGTCGCAGGCGCTTGTGGCCTGCGTACTCGTCGATGCGCCAGCCGAAACCGTAGTCGAGCGGTTCACCGCTGTTGGTGGTCCCTGATGTAAACGCCAGTTCGAGCGTTTCCGCGCTCACGAGTTTGTCCGTGTACAGGACTTCGTCCCAGCGCACGAGATCGTTCAGGGATGAGAAGATGCTGCCGGAGCCGACGATGGCATTCAGCGGGTTGTCGTAGTCCGGCGCGAAACCATCGCCGGACGGAGCGTAAGCCCTTGCGCCGTTCGGAATCCCGGGCAAGCGATCATCGTGGACGTATGAGCTCATCATGCCAGACGGAATGAAAATTCTTTCCCTGACGAAGTCTGCAAATCGCATGCCCGATGCCGATTCAACGATCGGCCCCAGCATGTCATAACCGGAATTGCTGTATTCATAGCGCTCGCCGGGAGCGAAATCGGCTTTCGCCATTTGGCCCAGCAATTCGGCGGCATCCTGGTTCGTCGGCATGGCGGACGTGGTGTCGATGACGTCGTAGTAATCGGGGAGACCGCCGGTGTGCGTCAGCAAGTGGCGTATCGTGACGCCGTCGTACACCTTGAGTTCCGATACGTACTTGCCGATCGGGTCGTCATAGGACAGCTTACCGTCTTCTTCGAGCAGCATGATGGCCATTGCCCCGAATTGCTTCGATACGGATGCCAGGTCGAACGCCGTGTCCGCCGTAATGGGCGTCTGCGCATCGATGTCCGCATAACCGTAAGAACGTTGGAGCACGAGCTTGCCATCCTGAACCACCGCCACTGCAACTCCGGGTTGCACGCCTTTCTGGTAGGCCGAGAACAGGTCATCGATCGCATCCGCCTGCTGCGTATCTTCGGCCGGAGGCTGACCGCAGCTTCCAAGCAACACCATGAGCAAAACCAGAGGGAGATCATGCTGTCGTTTCATGGCTATAGAACAAAAAGGTATAAACTGGGAGCAAGATGGGACTCTGTTCACGCTGTACTCGTGCGCGACGTTGCCCGGATGGGATTTCACACCATGAACCCATAACTTTGCCAGTGCTTGTTGGTTGGAGTATGCTGTTTTTTGGCAACATCTGCCTTGACTCAAGCGCTTTGCAGCAACAACAAGCAAGCAGAAATCGGGGGATTCCGGTGATGGTGACGAAGCAGTCGGGAAGCAATGCGGCACAATCTGAGATTCAGTACAGCGCAGATCCGCAGTATCGTAACTGGCAGATGTACTCACTGACGCCGCTCGCGACAGCCGTTATCGGTGCGCTGTATCCGGCGGCATCGGCCCTGGCGCAGTCATCCGAAGAGGCTGACAGCGACGGTATTGAGGAAATCATCGTCACGGCGACCAAGCGCGAGATCAGTCTCCAGGACGTACCGCAGAGCATCACGGCATTCTCGAATGCGGACATCGAGAAAATGGTCTTCAAGAACATGGAAGACTATATGAAGGCCATTCCGAGCGCGTCGCTGGTCAACAGCATGCCGGGCCGCAACTCGCTGTCCATGCGCGGCATCACCACCGGGTCCGCGGAGTATCGCACGGACAGCCAGGTAGCCGTGTACCTCGATGAGCAGCCAATAACTTCGATTTCGCAGCAACCCGAAGTGCGAATGATCGATATCGAACGTATCGAGTCGCTCCCGGGACCCCAGGGAACGCTCTTCGGCTCCAGTTCGCAGTCCGGAACGCTGCGCATCATCACCAATAAACCGAACCATGACGGTTTCTCCGGGCAGGCCGACGCGCTGGTTGCGACGACTGACGGCGGTGACGAAAGCTACGACTTCAACGGCCA
>DATICC010000192.1:0-3454 GCA_035457045.1 Woeseiaceae bacterium
CCTGGCAAACGGATTCAGGGTGTTCAAGAGCTCGAACACCACGTCCTGCGTGAAGATTCGTGCAGCTCCGGCCCTGGTACGACCAGGGCCAGTGACAAGGCGCGTGTAACCGTTGAGCGATCCGGCTACTTCAGCAACTGTCGCGCCCTTGCCGTGGAGCACGAAGTCAACATCGTATTTCGGTAGTGCCTCGACCTCTTCCGGAGTGTTGGCCTTCAGGCCGATAATCAGGTTGCCGCCATTGATCCTCACTAGCAATTCGGCTCCAGGGCCATCGGGCCTGAGCCGGAAGCCACCCGAAAGCGAGCCGCCGCGCTCACTGGCCAGGCTGAAATCACTCACTTTCAGCTCACCCGCCTTCAGAGATCCGACGAGGCGAACATCTTTCATCGGCCGTTGGCGCAACTTCAGTTCCCCGAACCGGATGTCGACGTCCGCATCGAGCATTCGCAGCTTGTCCATCGGTATCGGCGTATCCGGTATGACCCTGGTCCTCGCGGGTGGGGCTTTCCCCGCCGGTACCGGCGCCGGCTCCTCGGGAGGCGGCAGGTAGCCGCTGAGATCCAGTCGATTCGATACGATCGTGAGGCTCGCTTCCGGGACCTCCTTGTCCTTGAGCAGGAACTTCCCGTCGATATCGCTTTCCCCGAGCGTGGCGCCAAAATCGGTCAACGTCATCTCGTCGCTGGTGCCCGTCAGCTGCCCATGAAGCGTGACTGATTCACGGGGCAATTGGTGCCCGGCCAGGGCACTGAGCTGACTGACGTTGTCAATGTACAGATCCACCAGAAGATCGGTATTCTCGAAGTTCGGTGGCCCATCCAGCGCACCTGTAACGGACAGCCTCCCTTTTGCAAGGGTCAGTAACAGCTCCTGGAAACGCCAGTAGTTGTCGTCCCAGTTGCCGCTCCCGCGGAACGTCATCGGGACTTTGACACCGCCCATAAGCTCCTCGATAGCCGTCACGAAACGAAGAAAGTCCGGCGAACTGGCTTGCAAGGACCACGATCCTTTGCTCAGGAACGGCTCGAATGACGTGGAAACGTCGCCAGTCAATCGTGCGTCGCCAAGTCGCCCTTCCAGGTTGCCGACTGTCAGAAGATTGTTGCTCAGCTGCAATCTGCTTCGAACGCTGAAAGCATCTGCACTGGCCTCGAATTCGCCACCGGGCGGCAAGATCGTAGCGAGGTTGTCACCTGCCAGGCTGATATCGATGTCCGTGCCATCGAAGGATGGCAATGCACCCACTTTTCCGCTGGCCTTCAGGTCGGTGCCGGCCAGGTTTGCGGTGAAATTCTGCAATGCGATTGAATCGCCCGAATACCGGACCTGACCTGCCGCCGAGAGTCGGCCCGGGGGCACCTTGTCTCCGGGAACGTTGAAGCTATCCAGCGTGGCTCTCAGATCCGCAGCCGAGAGCTTGAATCGAATATCGGTGTTCCGCAGCTCCGGCGGGTCGCCGATGAGGCCTGCGATCTCGGCCGTGTCCTTCCCGAGTTGAAAAGTTGCGTTACTGATTCTGTTGCCGTCGCCGACCCTTTCGACGTCTGCAGAAACCCTGAACTGCGCGTCCGGCATCCCGGACACACCGGCTGCCTCGGCGAGTGCCGCCAGGCTGCTGCCATTGAAAGTGACCTTGCCAACGGAACCCACCCGCTTCGGATCGTCGGTGACTCGGCCGTTGGCGCTTAACAGATACTCCCGGTTCGCGCCGATGACAGCCTGCAGTTCGTCGGCCACGAACTGGCCTTCCTGCCTGAAAACCCGCCCTTTTGCCGACCATGGACCGGGCCGCAACCTGCCCGTCTCAACGCCGAAGGCGGCGAGCGATCCCTTAAGGTTCGGGCCCGTGGCCTCAAACGACAGGTCTGTGTCGCGCATCAACGGATCGTTGCCGACGAGCCCGCTGAGCGAAAGCCGGTCTTTGCCAATGCGTGCAGAACTGTTCGACAGTCGCAGGCCACTGACGGTTTTCTCTGCTGAAATCCTCGCCTCGAAATCGACTGACGGCGACTTCGCCATTCCTGCCGCTTGCGCAAGCACGTCGAATTCCGGCCCGTTGAGCGACACGTTCAGAGTTGACCCGATGAAGTCGGGTTCGTCGACAAGGATCCCGTCGATTGTAAAACCGACGTCGCGGGCGCTTGCAGCCAGTTGCAGACTGCCGTTTCCACCTGGGAGTTGGGCCAGCTTCGCCTCCAGCTCGAACGGGCCTGTCAGCTTTCCCGGCATCCCGAAGAGGCGGTTGAAGCGTCCGAAATCGGGTCCCTTGATGCTGAGAGTCAACGATGCCCCGCCGGGTCTCGGAAAATTTGCAAACTGGCCGTTTGCATCGAAGCGGGTTTCACCGATCTGCACGTCGATATTCTCGATCTGGATGTTACGTCCTGCGATTCTCGCAACCGCATCGATGCGAAACGGGTCCTGCGGCACCGTGTCGTTGCCAACCAGCCGTCCGATCGTTGCCGCGTCCGGCCCGGACGCGGTCGCACGGATGTCCATGTCGCTCCAGTTATCCAGGCTGACAAGCGAACCACCGACGTCCAGCGTGAATTCCCCAAAGACACCGCGCGCTGCGATGTTCATGCGTTCCGCTGCAGGCGTCATCGAGGTGTCCAGGCTCAACGGTCCGGTGGTGATCGGGTCGAGCCCCAGAATCTCAGTAAGGTACTCGGCATTCGGACCCTGCAGCAGCAATTGGCCCGTCGGGCGACGAGGGGACAGCAGGTCGTCTATCGTGGCGTTTCCCTGAAAACTGATCTCTCCCAGAACGCCCTCGAGCCTTAGCGCGATCCCCTGCAGCGCTACCAGGTTCTCGACTTTCCCGGCTACTGCCGAGACGGCAACCGGCTTTTCGTTCACCTCGCCGGATATATCGAGTTGCATGTCGCCTGATTCGAGTATCGCCTCTTCGAATTTCTCGAGTGACAGGTTCAGCGGTCTGCGCAGCGCGGGCGAAAGCAGGTTCAATTCGAAGTCATTGACCTGCAGCTCATTCAATATGACCGGAAGTTCCTCGAATCGCTCGTCCGCAATACCGTCCGCCTCTTCATCCGACGTCTGTTGTGATTTCAGGGTCCAGTTGTTTCGGCCATCTTCCAGTTCTTCGAGATTGATCTTCGTACCGGAAATGCGCAGCGTCTCGACAATGATCGGTCCGCGAATGAGTGACCAACTGTCGATGCTGACGTCGAGCCGGTCCACGAAAACGAGATTACTGGCGGCAGACCATTCGGTTGACGACAACCGGATCTCCTCCGCGACCAGCCGAATACTTCGGCCGAGCGTTGGCTCGAATGCTCCATCGATGCGAAACTCCCGGCCCACCGCGTCACTGACCAACTCCTCGACAGAAGACTTGTACTGACCGAGATCTATGCTGAGCACCACGATGACGGCCAGCAACAGGACGGCGACGATGCCGAGCAATGAAAAAAGGGCTACACGGGACGTG
>DATICC010000193.1:0-5049 GCA_035457045.1 Woeseiaceae bacterium
GGCGAGGTATTTTCCGAGGTTCGCAGGACGGTGCGTGAACACCGGCTCAGCACGGTTTGCGAAGAGTCGATGTGCCCAAATATCGGCGAGTGCTGGAATCATGGCACGGCAACGATCATGGTCATGGGCTCGGTTTGTACCCGTGCCTGCCGCTTCTGTGCAGTCGACACCGGCAATCCGAGGGGCTGGCTGGACCACGAAGAGCCGCTGAACACTGCGAAGGCCGTACAGCTCATGGGCCTGCGCTACGTCGTCATCACCTCCGTCGATCGCGACGACCTGCCGGACGGCGGTGCGGCGCACTATGCGGCGGTGGTGCGCGAGATCAAGCGCCTGAACCCCGGGACGGCAGTCGAGGCGCTGACACCGGATTTCAACGGCGTACTCGAGCATGTCGAGCTGGTCGTCGATTCCGGGCTGGAAGTGTATGCACAGAACGTGGAAACCGTGGAGCGCCTGACGCACCCGGTCCGCGATCCGCGAGCCGGCTACCGGCAGACCATAGATGTTCTGGCACACGCCAAGAAATTCCGGCCGCAGGTGCTGACGAAGACCAGCCTCATGCTCGGTCTCGGCGAGAAAGACCATGAGATCATGGAAGCGATGGACGACCTGCGCGCGGCGAACGTCGATATTCTTACGCTCGGCCAGTACCTCAGGCCGACGCCGCATCACCTGCCCATCGAGCGTTACGTGACACCGGAAGAGTTCGACGCGTACCGCCGCGAGGGCCTGGAAAAAGGATTCCTGGAGGTCGTCGCCGGACCCCTGGTGCGTTCCAGCTATCGTGCCGACAAGGTCTTGCAGAAGAACAATGTTGGCATCGGCGCCTGACCACATTTTTCAAACAAACTTTCTGACAAATACGGATTTTCATGGCCGAGTTTTTCGCTGATTACGGTTTGTTCGTGCTCAAGACGGTGACGCTGGTTGCCGCTTTCGTTGTAATTGTCGGCACCGTTGCTGCGGCAGGAAAGCGCGCGATGCACGAGGGCCTGGAAGTCGAGGACCTGAACAGCAAGTACCGCTCCCTGGCGAAGGCATTGAAACGCATCGTGCTCAAGAAAAGCGAACAAAAAGCCGATGCGAAAGCGGACAAAGCCAGGAGGAAGGCCGAGTCGAAAGCGACCGGCAAGCGGCCGCGCGGTTTCGTCATCGATTTCAAGGGTGATCTCAAAGCGAGCGCCGCGGCGTCGTTGCGCGAGGAAGTAAGCGCGATCCTCGAAATTGCCTCAGCGGACGACCAGGTCATCGTGCGCCTCGAGAATTACGGCGGAATCGTCCACGAGCATGGCCTGGCCGCATCGCAACTGGCGCGCATACGCGACAAGGGCATTCCATTGATTGTCGCCGTGGACAAAGTGGCTGCCAGCGGTGGTTATCTCATGGCTTGCGTAGCGAGCCGGATCATTGCCGCGCCATTCGCGATTCTCGGGTCGATCGGCGTGATTGCACAGATTCCCAATTTCAATCGAATGCTGGATTCACACGGCGTGGATTTCGAACAGATAACGGCGGGGCCGTACAAGCGCAATGTCACGATATTCGGCAAAAACACCGACGAGGACCGCGCGCGGCTGAAAGAACAGCTCGAAGACGTGCATGAGCTGTTCAAGGCCGCGGTGAGCAAGTACCGGCCGGCGCTCGACCTGCAGAAGGTGGCTACCGGCGAACACTGGTATGGCACCCGCGCCCTGGAACTCGGCCTGGTAGACGAGCTCCGCACCAGCGATGAGTTGCTGGCCGGGCTGGCTCCGGACCGGGACCTGTTCCGGGTGAATTTCAGGATCCGGCAGCCCCTGCCGAAACGCCTGATGGCCAACGTTGACGGTCTGCTGGAAAAGGCCGACGCCGCCGCCTGGCGCAAGCGTTTCGAGTCCCGGCTGCCGCGCTAGGCGCACGGAACCCGGCGGTCACGTCCTTGTCCTAGAAGCTGTCGCCGCGGTGAGCGAATTGGTCCGGAAACGCCGGCCGATCCGCTATAATGGTGACCACAGCGGAAGGTAATGTGACCATGAGTACCCCAGTCAAGTACCTGATTATCGTAGCGATTGCGTCAGCGTTGCTGAGCGCCTGCTCGACCTCGTCCACCGGACGCAGCCAGCTCGTGCTCAAGTCGGACGCAGCGCTGGCACAGGAAGGTGCGAGACAATTTGCGATCATCCGCGAGAAGATGCCGATGGTCCAGGATCGCGCAACAATCGATTACGTTGCCTGTGTCGCCGATGCCATCGTCGGTGTGCTCGAGGACGACGATGCGGCGATGTATTGGGAGCTCGCGGTCATCGACCAGCCCGATGTCAATGCCTTCGTATTGCCTGGCGGCAAGATCAGCGTGTTCGCCGGCATCCTGACGGTCGCGGACAATCAGCACCAGCTCGCCGCAGTGATGGGCCACGAGGTCGCGCACGTAACCGAAAAACATGCCAACGAAAGGGCGTCGCGCGCGGCAGTGACGTACGTCGGCGTCGACATCGCGAGCATTCTGCTCGGCGGTGGATATTCGCAACAGACCCAGGCGGCCAGCCAGGCACTTGGCACAGGCGCGATGCTCGGCGTGCTCAACCCGTTCAGCCGGATGCAGGAGTCTGAAGCCGACCTGGTCGGTCTCGAATTCATGGCGAAAGCGGGATTCGATCCGCGCCAGAGTGTCGACCTCTGGCAGAACATGAACTCAAAAGCCAAATCGCAGATTCCTGAGTTCCTCTCGACGCACCCGTCCGGCGAGACGCGTATCGAGGAACTGGTCGCGGCCCTGCCGACAGCCTTGGCCTATTACAACGAAGCCAAGGCCCAGGGCAAGGACCCGAATTGCTCGATGTAGCTCCAGGGCGGTAGGCCGTCTGGCTAATTTCAAAGACCATTTCTCCGGGCACGCCAGCGCCTACGCGTCCTTCCGACCAACCTATCCGGATTCACTGTTTCAGTACCTCGCCGGGGCAGCTCCCGGTCGCTCGCTCGCCTGGGACTGCGCCACCGGCAACGGCCAGGCTGCGCGCGGACTCGCACCGTTTTTTGAACGCGTCATTGCGACCGATGCAAGCTCGAGTCAAATCGCCGCTGCGCAACCGGTGGACGGAATCGAATTTCGCGAGGCGCCAGCCGAGCACTCGGGTCTCGATGAGGGCAGCATCGACCTGATCACGGTCGCGCAGGCATTGCACTGGTTCGATATCGAGAAATTCTTCGCCGAGTCACGACGTGTGCTGCGTGATGGCGGCATCGTCGCGGTCTGGAGTTACGCGCGCAACCGCGTCAACAGCGACTGCGATCCGATCGTCTCCCGCATGTTTGAGGAAGTGGAAGATTTCTGGCCGCCGGAGCGCGCCATCGTGGAGAACAACTATCGCGATATCGATCTGCCCTTCACGGAACTGAGCGCTCCGCTGTTCGAGATGTCGGTCTCTTGGACCGCCGACGACATGCTCGGCTATTTCCGCACCTGGTCTGCGTCCCAGCGCTATCTGCGCGAGCGACATGCCGATCCAGTAGCCACCATCGAATCGGCACTGCGCCTTGCATGGGGCTCGCAGCGTCGCGATGTTCGCTGGCCGCTGAACTTGCGCGTCGGCCGCAAATAGAGTCTTGGCGCGAATTCTGAGAGAATCAGCCGCCAGCGACCGGAGGCCGCCGTCCCCTTGAATCGATTCCGCACCATCACGATCCTGAATCTCGCCGTTCTTCTCACGGCAGGCTGCAGCATCTTCCAGGATTTCGTTTACGAAACCGACGAAGCGGCTGTCGTCCTTCCGCCTCTCACCGAAAGGCCGCGGCTCGATCCGATCAGCCGAAACTACTTCATCGTCGAATCCCCCGATCAAAGCGTGGTCGGCGAACCGCAGATCGTGTTCAGCCGGGAAACCGACACATTTTCAGACCTGGCGCGGGAATACGGGCTCGGTTACGACGAACTGGTCGAAGCGAATCCGGGGATCGACCCGTGGCTGCCCGGCGCGAACACGCCCATACTGCTGCCCACCCAGTACGTCCTGCCTGATGTACCACGGCAGGGCATAGTCCTGAACATTGCATCCAAGCGCCTCTTTTACTATCCGGCCGTCAGTGCAGGGGAGCCGGCACAAGTCATGACCTTTCCGATAGGCATCGGGCGGGTTGGCTGGGAAACACCGCTGGGCGAAGCCAAGGTCGTCTCCAGGGCGACGGATCCGACCTGGTTCGTGCCGCTCTCGGTGCGACAGGAGCATGCGGAGGCCGGTGATCCTCTGCCTGCCGTGGTGCCGCCGGGACCGGATAATCCACTCGGCCGTCACGTGTTGAAACTCGACAAGCCGGGTTACCTGTTGCACGGGACCAACCAACCTTACGGCGTCGGCATGCGGGTCAGCCACGGCTGCGTGCGACTGTATCCCGAGAACATCGAATTGTTGTACTCGCTGGTTGCCATAGGCGAGAAGGTCAACATCATCAACGAGCCATTCTTGGCAGGCTGGCGGAACGGCGAACTGTTTTTCGAGGCTCACCGGCCGCTCGAGGACGATGCTGTTTCGCCCGATCAGCATCTGCGAACGATTTTCGACAGGTTTCGGAATCAGTCCGGCGCCTTTGCCGAAAAGGAAGAAATGGATCACGCCAAAGCCATCGCCAGCGTGTCGCTCGGAGTCCCGGTGCGTGTGCTGGCCGGCGACGCGCAGGAAGTCTTCGAACGTGCACGCGTCGTGAAGAATACCGTGACCATCGATCCGGACGCACCGACCCTGGCGGAAGTGCGGGAATTGCTCGAGGAAGTGCAAGACGAACTGGCGGCCCCCCAGGCAGTTTCAAGTGACTGACGCAAAGAGCGCGGGCACGCGAAGCAGGTTCCCGAAAAAGGTGCCAGGTTTATTTTTCCCTCGAAAAATAAACCTGACACCTTTTCAGGGGAAAATAAACCTGGCACCTTTTTCGGCACCTTTTTCGAGTCCTGGGTCTCATTCGCAGGTCCGCGGTCGCGACCGCGGCAAGTCGAGCAAGAGGCGGTTCGAGGATGGATCGTATTTTCTGCAGCGGTTCCTGCAGAGCCCGAAGCATATTGCCTCGGTCTGGCCCAGC
>DATICC010000194.1:0-3942 GCA_035457045.1 Woeseiaceae bacterium
CGGAATACAGGTTACTTCCGGACGGCACGCTCGAGGCGGTGGATTCGATCAGGACCGACAGCGGCGAATGGCGGGAGTTCGGCAGGGCTCGCCTCGCAAGGGTGAAGTAGTCGCCGGGTTGTTATTCCGCGTCGCCTGCAATGCAGGCTCCTACAGTTACTTTCTTCAACCGCGTCGCCCGCGATGCGGGCTCCTACAGGTAACTGCCCCGAACGGCGGCCTGGTCGACGACCTCAGCCTGGCCGGACCCGCCGGCAACGACGGGCGCGAGCGAGCCGGCGATCATGGCGAACACGGCGAAAGCGAGGCCAACCAATTGCGGCGGGATTATCGCATCCGGCGCAAGCGCTTCGGCCAGCAGCCAGCTGCTGAGGCCGAACACCGTCGACAGCAATGCACCCTGCGGCGTCGCACCGCGCCAGAACAGGCCGAATGCGAGCGGCGCAAATGCGGCCACGAGCGTCACCTTGTAGGCGTTCTGCACCATGTCGTACATGGATGAGCCGCTGTTCAGGGCGAAGGTCATGACGCCCAGCGTGAACAGCACCAGCACGATGCGGCCGGTGACCAGCAGTTGCCGGTCCGTAAGCTGCCCGCCGAGGAGCGGTTTGAAAATGTTCTCGGAGAAAATCGCGGTCGGCGCGAGCAGTGCGCCGCTCGCGGTCGAGAGTATCGCCGAAAGCAGCGCACCGAAGAACAACACCTGCCCCGCGATCGGCGCATGGTTCAGAATCAGGTTCGGCAGGATCAGCTGGAACTCGTTGTCATCGCCGGCCAGCATGCTGCGCACCATGTCCGGCTCGATGACGAATGCCGACACCGCGATGAACATCGGCACGAAAGCGAAGCACAGGTAGAACAGCCCGCCGAGCATCGTGCCTCTTGCGGCGGTCGTTTCATCCTTCGCCGAAGTGACGCGCTGGAATACGTCCTGCTGCGCGACGGAACCGAGCGCCATCGTGAGAAAAGCCGCGGCTACCGCGAGGATGTCGCGCGCCTCGAGCGAGGGCAACATGACGAACTTGCCCTCGGTGGCCGCGGTCGAGACCACCGCGCTGAATCCACCGGCCTCGGCACCGAGAGTGCCGGCGATGTACAGCAGGCCGAGCACGATAACGGTCGTCTGGAAGAGATCGGTAAATGCGATCGCGAACATACCGCCGAAGAGCAGGTAGATAACAACGACGGCGGCACCGAGCATGATCCCTGCATCGAGCGGAATCGTCCCCTGCGACAGCACGTTGAAGCAAATGCCGAGTGCCACAAGGTTTGCCGAGGCCCAGCCGAGATACGAGAGCGTGATGGCGATACCGGTGCCGACCTCCACCGTCTGGTTGTAGCGCTTGCGATAAAAATCCCCGATGGTCACCAGGCCGAGGCGATAGAAAGGACGGGCGAAAAACAACGCGACGAGTATGAGGGCCGCTGACGCACCGAAAGGGTCGGCGACTATGCCGTTCAATCCTTCGCTGAGAAACGTCGAGGAAACGGCGAGTATGGTTTCGGCGCCGAACCAGGTCGCAAACACAGTCGCGAAGTTCATGTAGAGCGGCAGGCTGTGGCCGGCGGCGAAATAGTCGGTGGCGGTGTGCACGCGGCGCGCGGCATACCAGCCGATGCCGATGGTGACAAGCAGGTAAATCCCGACACTAATGACCAGCATCAGGCAACTCCGAATCGGGACCAGCCGGCAGTGTACAACAGGCCCGTAACCTGAGGTACGATGGCTGGAGTGACAGATAACCTACCAGGAGAATCAATTTGAAAACCAGAATAAGAATCGCTTTGCTTGCAGCAGGGCTGGCGCTGGCCGGCCACGCATCGGCGCAGGAATCGCTGCTCGAATACGTAGTCACTGCCTGCGAAGCTGATCTCAAGCAGTATTGCAGCCAGGTCACGCCGGGCGAAGGCCGCATGCTGCACTGTGTCGCAGCTCACGAAGACAAGTTGTCCGGTCAGTGCGAGTATGCCTTGTACGAGGCCGCGTCCTTGCTGCAGCAATTGTCGACAGCGATCGTGTACGTAGCTGAAAGCTGCCAGACGGAAATTCAGACGCTGTGCGGCGACGTCAAGGCTGGTGAAGGCCGGATTCTTGCTTGCCTTGAAGAGAACGATGCGAGTATCGGAGAGACCTGCAGGCAGTCAATCTCCGACACCGTCGGCGAGTAACGCAGTTCGAATTTGGGACAGTGACCGGGAAAAGGTGTCACGGGAAAAGGTGTCAGGTTTATTTTCCTGTGGAAAATAAACCTGACACCTTTTCCGACACCTTTTCCGACAGACACCTTTTCCCGGTCACTGTCCCCGAATTAATTAGCCCGTCTCGTCGGCGGCGCCCTGCCTGATGGGCTCGCCGCTGGCCTCGAGCCAGGCAGACCTCGAGATGGGCTGTTGCCACCAGTTATCGAATTTCAGGCGGGCATCGGCATCGTCGCCGGCGAATTCATCGATGAACGATGCGAGGTCGAGTTCCTTCCGCGTGGCTTCGAGATCGTGTCCCTGCGATACCGATATGCCGACCTGGCGCCTGACCTCGGCGAGCATTGCCTGCAAACGGCGAACGTAGGCGGTGTCGCGCTGTACCGCGCCGTGACCCGGCACCAGCATGTCGAAGTCGAAGCCGGCGAGCCGATCCAGCGTTGCTATCCACTCCTGCGGAAAACTGCCAAAGCCGTACGGGATCGGGTGGACCACAAGATCGCCGCTCGCGAGGATACGTTCGTTCGGCAGCCACAGCACGAGATCGCCCGGCGTGTTGCCGCGCCCGAGGTGCAGGATGTGAATCTCGCGTGAGCCGCGCTCGAGCACGAGCTTTTCTGCGACCAGCAGGTCCGGCGGTACGATCGTCGTTCTCGCCAGTTCATCCCGCATGAGGACAAGGCTCGGCAACAGTTCCGCGCGCCGCGGCGATAGCTCGCCTTTGTCCCCGAGGGCATTCCATTCTTCGATCAGGCCGGTGAGCATCGGTACGTAGCGCTCGACGTAAGCCATCGGCGGACCGGTCATCGCCGCCAGCGTTTCGGGGTGCGCCACGAACCTGACGTCCGGGAACGCAGCACGGTACGCCTGGTTGCCGAGGTTGTGGTCGCCGTGCCAGTGACTGTTGATCACGTGCGAGACCGGTTTGTCGGTGACGCTGCGAATCAGGGCGATGCTGCGTTCGGCGACTATCGGAGCCCCGCCACCTTCGAAAACGATGACGTCGGCGTCATTGACGATGAATAGCGCGTTCGGTTCGACCGGTTCGCGCAATGGTTCCGGCCGCTGTATGAGGTACACGTCCGGCGCGAGCTCCTGGAGCTCCAGTGAGTAGACATCGCTCGCCTTCGCTGCGGCGAAGCAGGCGCACGAGGCCAGTACAGCGATAACGAACCGGATTGGTGCTGGCATTGGAACCCTCTGCGTCGGCAGCTTGAGGTCGTTGCCAGCCATTGACCCTGTACGCAATGGCGAGTTCCGGAGTGGGTGCCCGGAAAAGGTTCGGACCGGTTTTTCCGTCAGGCGAGCACGATGTCGAAGCGGTGCAACGGCAGTCCCGTCTCGGGATCATCCTGTGGAGATGTAATGAGCAGGTGCCTCAGTTCCTCGGGCGTGCGTCGCATGACACTGTCGGTCTCGAGCAGGGGATCCCCTTCGAAATACATCTGCGTGGTGACACCGCGCGCGGCCTCGTGTGCCACCTTGAAATGTATGTGGCGTGCACGCAGACTGGTTTGCCCGAAAAAGGACAGCGGGTATGGCGCCGGTTTGATGGTGAGGAGGTAGGTGCGCAGCGAGCCCTTGCTGGGGTCGTAACGGTCGGGCGCCTTCCAGAAGCTCACGAAGACGTCCTGGACTACGTCTTCCGCCAGGGTGTCGTCGTTGAGCACGCGTCGAGCGATGCCCTTGACCGCCCCGCCGTGGGCGCGGTAGATGATCTCGAGTGCGGACTCGTCGCCCGAC
>DATICC010000195.1:0-3680 GCA_035457045.1 Woeseiaceae bacterium
CCTGGATTCCGAAGATATCATCCAGCGTACGGTCGTAGTTCTCCGACCACACATGAAAACCGTCGTTGGCACGAATGAGCTGCGCGGTAATGCGTACCCGGTCACCGGCACGTTGCACGCTGCCTTCGAGTACGTGCGCCACCCTGAGGGCGAGAGCAATCTCCCGGATGTCCTTGTCCTGCCCCTTGAAAGCGAAGCTGGACGTTCGGGCCGCAACCCGCAGTTCCGGCAACTGCGCCAGCATGTGGAGCAAAGTCTCGGTAAGCCCGTCGGAGAAATACTCGTTCTCCGCATTGCCGGACATATTGACGAACGGCAATACAGCCACCGAGGCCTGGTCCGGCTCCGCATCCGGCTGGTCAACGCCTGGTACCGTTACCTGGGGCGACATGCGCGTCCAGGCGAGGAACACGACGCCCGCGATCACGGCAGTAATGGTCACCATGTCCAGCTTGCGCCCGGTCTGCCAGGTGATGGACTCGTCGCGATTGACCAGGGACTCGCGCTTCAGGCCTTCGGGCGTGAGTTCGTAGGCCCAGGAGAAGATCATCACGGGCACGAAGCCGATCGCTATAACGATGACCAAGGTACGGGCTACCCACCCGGGTGCCCCGAACATAGGCAGGAGGGTGCTGGCGATCTCGGTCAACAGCCAGCCTACAACCAGGTAGGCAGCGGCAACGCGAAACACGTTGCGTCGGCGTAACTCAGAAATCAGCGACAATCCCTGCCCCCCTGTCCCGGCTGGGCCGTAGATTACACGATAACGGGCTGACCGCGCTGCCCGGAACGAGCATCAGCCGTCCCCCGAGCGCTTGCGGTCCGCTTGCAGCAACGTCTCAAGCTCCGCGGCCGCCTCGCGGGCCGACTGGATCAGGACCTTCTCGTCGTGGCGAATGGCGTGTTGCCGTTTCAGCAACTCATGATCATGGGTCGCAAAGGTGTCGCAGGTAGTCTGTGCCTCGCTTTCCTCGATACCGAGCTCCTGCAGCAGGTTGCGCGACAGCTCCAGCCCGGCGTGGAATGTGTCTCGGAAAATCATCGTTATCCCCAGATCCATGAGCAGGTGGGCATGATGGCGATTCCGGGCACGGGCAAGGATCGGCAACTGCGGAAAGTAATGACGCACTGTCCTCGCCGCCGCGATGGACCGCTCGACATCGTCTATGGCCAACACGAAGAACCTGGCCTTGTCCGCGCCGGCGGCCCGCAGCAGTTCGACTTTCGATGCATCGCCAAAATACACCTTGTTGCCGTAGCGGCGCACGACTTCCACCTGCTCCGGGTTGGACTCGAGCGCCGTAAAACCGATGCCCTTCGACTTCAGTATGCGGCCTACGATCTGGCCGAACCGGCCGAAACTGGCAATGATGACCGGATTGCCATGATCCTCGATCTGGTCATACACCGGGTCCGCATCCATTGCATGTTTGCGGAGCAGCATGCGTTCGTGCAAGAAATAGAGCAGCGGCGTCATTGCCATCGACAACGTGACTATCAGGACCAGCTTCTCAACGGTCGCGTGATCGAGCACTGCCCATTGCCGAGCCAGCGTAAACAGCACGAAGGCAAACTCGCCGCCTTGTGCCAGGATGACGGCCAGGCTACGCGATGCGTCGTCCTGCAGGCCGAAAGCCCTTGCGAGTGCGTAGAGCACGACGGCTTTGGCCAGGATCAATATTGCGGTGAGCCCGATGATGTTCAATGGCTCGGACAGCAGCAGCCGCACGTTCACAGACATGCCGACCGCTATGAAAAACAGCCCCAGCAACAGGCCTTTGAATGGTTCGATGTTGGTTTCAAGCTCGTGTCGATACTCGGAATCCGCCAGCAGCATGCCGGCGATGAAAGCGCCGAGGCCCATGGACAGCCCGACTTGCTCCAGAAACACAGCGGCACCGAGTACGACAAGCAGCGCTACCGCCGTAAACAATTCCCTGATGTCGGTCCTGGCGACGAGTCGCAATACGGGCCGCAGCAGGAAACGTCCGCCGACCACCAGTGCAGCCAGCGCCCCGATGCTGATCAGCATGGCGCCGATATCCGGTCTCCCCGCCGAGCCGCTTGCGAGCAGCGGGACCAGTGCAAACAGGGGAACCACAGCAAGGTCCTGCAGCAGCAGGACCGCGAAAGCTGTCCGCCCGAATTCGGTGGCAAGCTTCCTCTGTTCCGCAAGCAATTGCAGTACGAATGCGGTCGACGAAAGTGCCAGGACGAAGCCCACGGCAAGGGCCGGCCGCAACTGCCAACTGACGGCGACGAGCACGCCGGTCAGGAGCGCGGCCGTCAGCAATACCTGCAGCACACCAAAGCCGAAAACCTGGTGCCGCATTACCCAAAGCCGGGACGGCTTGAGCTCGAGGCCGATGACGAAGAGCAGGAACACTACGCCCAGCTCGGCGAAGTGCAGCACGTAATCCACATTGCTGATCAGACCGAGCGCCGCAGGGCCGATGATTATGCCGGCACCGAGATAGCCGAGCACGGAACCGAGACCAAGGTACCTGGCGAGCGGTACCACAAGGACGGCTGCCCCTATATAGATCAGTGCTTGTTCGAGGATCGTCATCGGCCGGGCTGCAAACGGTGGGTGTGCTTCCATCTTAGCGGACGCAAGGGAGGCCAGCACTATCTCCGGTCTCTGCTATCATTTGCACCACGGTAGTCTGAAAATCCGGGGCCACGGTGATAAGAAGACAGATTGCGTTTCTGTTGCTGATGCTTGCAACGACACCGGCCGGCGCGTGGTGGAACTGCAACTGGGATTACCGGTTCCCGTCCACCATCAGCAAGCCGCCTGGGCCGCCGCTGGCCGACTACCAGGTGCGCATGAATCTCAACGCATCCAACGTGCCGGCACAGTTTGACTGGAGCCTGCTGGGCGCCGACCTGCGCGCGGTCGCCCAGGATGACGTCACCCTGCTTGACCACTTCGTCGAACAATGGAACGTGATCGGGCAGACGGCCGTCGTGTGGGTTCGTGTGCCGTCGATTCCCGGTGGCGGAACGACCGTATACCTGTATTTCGGCGCACCGCCCGGGACGCCGGATGCATCGACGCCGGCCACTTTTACCGAGCCCGGACTCAAGTTTCATACGCGAAATTCGAATGCGGATCCAACCAGCCGTGCGACAGCCGAGGCAGCTTTCAATACCGCCAATCCCAATGTCGCCGGGTACGGCTGCGAGTTTATTTCAGCCTATACCGGGGTCACGAACAGGAGTGTGTTCGCTCCGCCGAACCGCAACGATAACTTCGGCCTTTATGCGGAAGTTTTCTTCGAGGTGACACCCGCAGAGGCCGGCCTCTGGCAGTTCCGCTACGGCGCCGACTTCGGACGAGGCGGCGGACTGTACGTCGACGACATCGCGCTCGAAGAAGCCTGGAATACCGACCTGTGGTGGAACAATAACTGGAACAATGCCGCCGAGGTTCTGCAGGGCTCGATCAACCTGGCTGCCGGCACGCACAGCCTGCGGATTCTGGGATTCGAGGATTGTTGTGACGGTGGCCTGACGGCGCAGTTCCAGCGACCCGGCGGGCCCTGGCTCGCGCTGTCGTTGGCCAACATCCCTCTCTCCAGCCGAAAATGCCCGTTGCCTGAACCCACCGTGGCATTCGGCCCCGTGCAGATCGGCAGCTGCCCGGACATCACCGTGACGCGGACCACCCAGCCGTT
>DATICC010000196.1:0-2676 GCA_035457045.1 Woeseiaceae bacterium
CTGCATTGAGACTCGACAGGCCGTCGTCGGCAATGAGCGAGCGGTCGCCATCGGGCTGGCGACCGATGCGGATCGTTCCCGGGTCGGGCAGAGTGTCGCCGATGCGGATACCGTTCAGGAAACGCAGCCATTGCGCATCGATTGCGCGTTGTGCCGGCTGCACCGCCATTTCGTCGGACGGTACATCTCCCGGCAGCACTACGCCGGGTTGCGATGCCAGCCAGGCGTTGCTGAGATCCACGGCCGGCTGCAGGCTGGTGTAGCGCCAGTCTTCCTCTCGGGTCCCGGGCAGTCCCTGCCTGGCGAACCGGGCGAGTGCCAGTTCGCGCTGGGCGCGCCAACCGTTGTCCGGCAGCCGCGCGACAGCTGCTGCAAGCAGGTCCTGGCGTATCGCCTGTGCGTTCATGCGCTGGCTGCCTCGCGCACCCAGTCGTATCCGCGCTGCTCGAGTTCCAGCGCCAGCGACTTGTCCCCCGAGCGCAGGATCCTGCCTTTGGATAGCACGTGCACCTTGTCGGGTTCGATGTATTGCAGCAGGCGCTGGTAGTGAGTGACCAGCACGATCGCACGGTCCGGGCTGCGCAATGCGTTGATGCCCTTGGCAACCGCTTTCAGCGCATCGATATCCAGCCCTGAATCGGTCTCGTCGAGGATGGCCAGCCGCGGTTCGAGCATTGCCATTTGCAGGATCTCGTTACGTTTCTTCTCGCCGCCCGAGAAGCCCTCGTTGACGCCACGATTGAGGAATCCGGGGTCCATGCCGAGCAGGCTCATCCTGGCCCGAGCGAGTTTCAGAAATTCGAAAGCATCGATTTCAGGTTGGCCGTTGTGGCGTCGCTTGGCATTGACCGCCGCCTTGAGGAGATAAGCGTTGTTCACGCCGGGGATCTCCACCGGGTACTGGAAGCCGAGGAAGATTCCCTCGCGCGCCCGTTCTTCCGGGGCGAGTTCGAGCAGGTTTTTGCCGCACCAGGTCACGGTTCCCGAAGTCACGACGTAACTCTCATGACCTGCAATGACCTGGGCCAACGTGCTCTTGCCCGAGCCGTTCGGCCCCATGATGGCATGCACCTCGCCGCTCTCGACCGTCAAGGACAGTCCGTCGAGAATCGCGGTGTCGCCGATCTTCGTGTGCAAATCCCTGATCTCAAGCATGGACGTCATAGTCGATCCTGTTAACCCACTGCGCCTTCAAGGCTTACGTTCAGAAGGTTTTGTGCTTCGACGGCAAACTCCATCGGCAGCTCCCGGAAAACCTCCTTGCAGAAACCATTCACGATCATGCTGACCGCGTCCTCTTCCGAAATTCCTCTTTGGCGGCAATAGAAAAGCTGGTCTTCGGATATTTTCGACGTCGTTGCTTCGTGCTCCACGCGTGCCGTCGGGTTCCTGATCTCCATGTAGGGGAAAGTGTGCGCGCCGCAGTTCTTGCCGAGCAGCAGCGAGTCGCACTGCGTGTGATTTCTCGCATTCGCCGCCTGCGGCATGATACGCACGAGGCCGCGATAGGCATTCTGGGCACGCCCAGCGGATATGCCCTTTGATACGATGGTGCTGCGCGTGTTTCGCCCGATATGAATCATCTTGGTGCCGGTATCGGCCTGCTGCATGTTGTTGGCCACCGCAACCGAATAGAATTCGCCGACCGAATTCTCACCGCGCAATACGCAGCTCGGGTATTTCCAGGTAATTGCGGATCCCGTTTCGACCTGCGTCCAGGAAATCTTCGAGTTCGCACCCCGGCAATCACCCCGCTTTGTGACGAAGTTGTAGATTCCGCCCTTGCCGTTCTCGTCCCCGGGATACCAGTTCTGCACCGTCGAGTATTTGATCCTTGCATCCTTGAGCGCGACCAGCTCGACGACGGCCGCATGCAACTGGTTCTCGTCGCGCATCGGTGCCGTGCAGCCTTCGAGGTAGCTGACGTGGCTGCCCTCATCGGCAATGATCAGCGTCCGCTCGAACTGCCCCGTGTTGGCCGCATTGATGCGGAAGTACGTGGACAGTTCCATCGGGCAGCGGACGCCTTTCGGTATGTAGACGAAAGAACCGTCACTGAACACGGCGGAGTTCAGGGTCGCGAAGAAATTGTCGCGATAGGGCACGACCGAACCCAGGTATTTCTGCACCAGCTCCGGGTGGTTCAGCACCGCCTCCGAGAACGGGCAGAAAATGACGCCGGCCTCTTTCAGTTTCGACTTGAAGGTCGTGGCCACGGAAACACTGTCGAAGACCGCATCGACTGCGACACCCGCGAGCTTGGCACGCTCGTGCAGCGGTATGCCGAGCTTGTCGTAGGTTTCCAGCAGTTTCGGGTCGACCTCCTCCAGGCTTTTCGGCCGGTCGGCATCGGACTTCGGTGCCGAGAAATAGGATATCGCCTGGTAATCGATCGGCGGGTAATGCACGTGCGCCCAGGTGGGTTCGCGCATCGTCAGCCAATGCCGGTACGCCTTGAGGCGCCACTGCACCATGAACTCCGGTTCGCCTTTTTTCGCGGACAGCGCATGGATCACGTCTTCGTTCAGGCCCGGCGGCAGGCTGTCCGATTCGATGTCCGTGACGAAACCGTGCTGGTAGCGCCGATTGACCAGGCTTTCGATATCCGTGGGATTGCCCGACATGCTCAGCCCTTTCTCTCGATGTGTATCGGCATCCCGGCGAATTCAAAGCGGG
>DATICC010000197.1:0-5067 GCA_035457045.1 Woeseiaceae bacterium
GGCAATAGTTGACGGCGTGCACTTCCGCGAGCCCGTGCAGCACGGCGTTGAGCTGTTGCCCGCTCCAGTGCGCCGTACGCAGGTCCACGGTTTCCGCCTCCTGAAGGTATTGCATCGCGATGGACCACGTGTCCTGCTCCGTGCAGCGCGAGGTGCCAAAAGCGAGCGGCATGTAGCGTCGCAGCACCGGGTCACTGGTTTCGTAAAGCGAAAGTTCCCTCTCGTGGCAGCCGGCGAGGCCAAGGTCCTCGCGGAAGCTCTCGCATTGCGCGCCGAGTTCCGGATGGCATAGCGCCGCGACCTCGACCATCAGGTCCTGCATCACGGTATCGGAGGGTTTCGTCTTGACCAGGATGTCCAAGGCTTGCTCGCGGCCGCGCAGCCGGTCGCGAAGCGCGAGCCGGTAGCGGTGCATGCCGACTGTGCCGCCCGCCCGCGCCGCCGCCACGTCGTTGAAAATTCCATTGTGCGCCGGGATGGCGATTTCACTGACCTCCCGAATCAGGAGATTGCGGGACTCCAGCCACGGGCCCATGAGCTCCTCCACGGCTGCAGCGGGTTCGGCCGCAGGCCGGCTGCGCCGCACCCGCTTTGGGCAGGGCAGCAGCCCGGCCGAGCGGTAATACTCCAGGTAGCTTTCGAGTAATGCAGAATCGAGTGCCGGCGTCGCGAGGCCCAGTTGTGCAACGGCCTTTTGCGTCAGGTCGTTCCGTACGCAGTTTTGACGGGGCGCAAGAAACGCTTCGTACGGTGCGAATCCGGCGCGGCGCGACGATGAAACACCGAAGAACCGCCGGTAACCGAACAGCTTGTAATTGGCATGCGGACGATCGAAGCAGCGCCGCAGCCACTCTGCGTGAGCTACCAGCTCGACCGGGTATCCCTGCAGGTTCATCCACAGCACGACCTCGCGCCAATGGCGGCCGCGCTCGTTGAACAGGTTGAGCGTTTCCCAGTGCGGCCGCGCCGACAAACCGAGGCCGGACAGCACCTTCGCCACGTGATCGACAGGCACGCAATCCAGCAGCCAGTCGGTGTCGATGGCCGAACCGGAAGCAACGCAGCCCTGGATCAGCGCCGAGATGAGGTCTCCGTTGTTCGCGACGCCGGTTTCACTGTGGCCGGAAATGAGCGCCGGCCGGACCACGGAAACCGGCAGGCCGCGGCCCGCGGCCGCGCGCAGCAGCGATTCCGATACGCACTTCGTTTGCGCATAAGGCAGCGGCAACCTGTCGACCTGCGGCAACATGTCGCTGCGTTCATCGATTTCGAGGAACTGCTCCGTAGCGAAGCAGACGGCAATGGTCGAGGTATAGAAGATGCGCTTGCGGTCTCCGGCACAGGCAAAACGGATCACTTCCAGCGTCCCGCAGACATTGCTGGCGCGGAGCTGCCGGTAACCTCGCGCCCAGTTGACCTCCGCTGCGCAGTGAAAAATTCGACCGACGCGTTCCGCAAGCGCGCGGTAGTCGGCCTCGCCAAGACCGAACCGCGATTTTTCCGCCGTGCCGGTAACCACCTGCAGCCGCGGCGCATACGCAGCCGCGTCGATTCCGGCAAGGCGCAGCGAATACGCGAGCCGTTCGCGCGCTTGCGCCGGGTTTTCTGCGCGCACGAGGCAGACGATGTCATTGCGGGAACCGAGCAGCAGTTCCCGGACGACCTGCCGGCCGAGGAAACCGGTCGCACCGGTCACCAGCGCCGCCGACGATTCGCTCGCAATTCGCGCGCCCGGCATCACGTCCTGCGCCAGTAGCGCATCCGCATGCATCAGCGCCGCCAGCGCTGGTCGTGGTTCAAGCCGGGCTCTTGCGATACTCATGGTGCCACTCGACGAACAGGTCACGAACTCGTTCCTTGTTCTTCACAAGGTCCTCAAGTTTCCAGCCAGCGGTCGCGATTGCCGGTTTGAAATAGACGTGCACTTCGCCGGGACCGGCGCAGTAGCCCATGCCGGGATCCACTTCCGGGGGCGTCGCTATATAAAAGGGTACGATCGGCGCGCACAGCACCGTCGCGAGATGGAACGAGCCCTTGTTGAAGGCACCGACTTCGCCCGTCGTGACACGCTTTCCTTCGGGGCTCAGGTACACCGACTCTCCGCTGCGTCTCAGCACGGACTCGGCGCGTTTGAATATTTCCATGCGCTTCTCCGGGTAGATCTGCGGCACGGTCCAGAAAATGCCGATGAGGTAGCCGATCAGCCCGAGCGGCAGGAACTTGCGCAGGAAACCACTCATGAAGAAACGCGTACCTGGCAATGCCAGGCCGATGAGTACGAAAACGTCGATGGTCGAGGTGTGGTTCGAGATGTAGAGGCGCTGCTCTGTGGTATCGGCCGGTGCGTCGTGCACGATCACGCGCACGCCCCAGATCCGCAATGACCAGCGACCCAGCCGCGCCGCCATTTGCTCGGAATAGAACCGTCGCGCCTGGAATGCCGTGAGCACTGCAACCAGCAATATCGCGATCGAACCGAGGATCATCAGCAAGAACGTCAGCACGAGCTTGCCGCGGCAGAAACGCTTCCTGTTGGCGCTCGCGGTCATGGCGACCCGGGGACCTTGCAGACCACGGTCTGCATCGCGAGGTTCAGCCTGCGTTCGAACACGAGCAGGGGCAGCAGCAGCAGCTGCCCGAGAAAATACGGATAGATGGCCTTCGACAGGTTCAGCCCGCGGCCCTTCAGGAATTTGAACGCGGTGCCGGCAAACAGGTAGAAGTACGAGGGAAATGCGCCGTAGGGCAGGTACTCGACGAGTTCCAGTCCGGCTTTTTCCAGCATGGCGAGCAAGGTCTTGCGGCTGTAGAGCGCCGTGTGCTGCGGAGCCTGCAGGCCGGGCCAGCGTTCCTTGAAGAGCCGGAAAGAGACGCTGTCGAGGCGCGGCACTTCGATCACCAGCCGGCCGTTCGATGCGAGCAAGTCCCGCGCATGCTGCAGTGTGCGCACGGGATCGTAATCATGTTCGAGGAAGTGCCACATGGTAATCAGGTCGAAGCGGCGATCCGCAAACGACTGCTCGTAGAACAGGCCGAGGTGAAAGTCGATCGCGGCATACGACGGCAGGTGTGTGAGGTCCTTGAAGTCCACACCGCTCACGCTTGCTTTCGCGTGTTTGCGCACAACCTCGAGGAAGGTTCCGGCACCGCAACCGACGTCGAGCACGGCGGAATGCTCACCGAGTGAAACGTAACGATCGACCAGGGCGAGCTTGTCCCGATCGTGCTTGCCCATCGCCCATTCGTACAGCGGTTTCAGCGGACCCCAGTCGGTCTTCTTGCGGTGTGCGATGTACTCGTCGTCGTAGTAATCACCGATCCACTCGAGCTTCAACCGCGGATTCTGGTACGCCAGTCCGCAATCCTGGCAGGCGACGAACAGGAACCGGCCCGGCTTGCCGGTAAGGTCTTCCTCGGCAATGACCAGGGGCGCCGCGTCGGCACTGCCGCACAGGTAACAGCGGACGTACTCGAACTGGTCGTGCCGCGGGGCAGGCAATGCGCTCATGACCATCCTCCGGCAGACCAGTACAGCGCCGAAACGGCGGCAATGCCGGCACAGGCGGCGAGCACCAGCGGCATCGCGGGAGAACTGTGCAAGTCGGTATCGTCACGCCATTCGCAGACGAGCAGCAGCAGGTAGAGCGCGACTCCGGCGAGCCACGCCCGACGCGACGGAACGACCAACAGGTAGACGAACAGCGGATACTTGACGAGCACGAGGCCGGCACGCGCCGGGCGGGCAAGGACTCTTCCGATCCCGCCGTGATACAGCACCGCAAGCACCGCGGTGAGTCCGAGGAAGGCAATGAGATGCCGGGGATTGTCGCGCAGCGCGAGCGCAAGCAAGGTGAGGCCCGCAGCCACCACGGCGACATACGGCACGAGATCGCGCGCTTGCACGATGACCCTGTCGGGATGCCGAAGTCGATCGTATTCGCGGTCCGCGAGATCGTCCCACAGGCGAAAAGTGAACATCGCGGCCAGCAGGAAGACCGCCTGCGGCCAGAGCGCCATCGGCTCGGCGGCGGCCGCCGAGAGCAGCAGCGTTACCAGCAGCGCCAAAGACAGCAAGATGACGGGCCAGTGGAGGATGCGCGTGCGCAAATACCGGAACAGTTCATCCATGACCGAACTCCACCAGCCCGCGGTCGCCGTCCACGCGCAACGCATCGCCGTCACGAATGAGGCGGGTCGCATCCGGCACGCCGATGACCGCAGGAATTCCATATTCCCTGGCGATGATCGCGCCGTGCGAGAGCATGCCGCCGCGCTCGATGACGAGGCCGCTCACCAGGAAAAACACCGTCGCCCACCCCGGGTCGGTCTGGCGCGTTACAAGGATCTGCCCCGCTTCCACGCGCCCGGCCTGGGCCACGTCGAGCACCACCGCCGCATTGCCTGCTGCCGCGCCGCCGCAGGCACCGAATCCGTACAACTTTTCTTGCAACTGTCCGGCGCCAGCCTGCTGCGCAAGCGGCGGCGCCGCAGCCGGGCGCCATACTTCGCCAGCCCCGAGGACAATACGATCGGGCGGTTGCATCGCCGAGCAGGCCTGCATCGCGCTACGCCTGTCCCTCACGATGACCGCAACGGTTTCCGGCTCGGGCTCGGTGCCGGAAACGAGCCCGAAGACTTCGTCGGTGGTCAGCATGAAAATGTCGTCACGTTGCCGAAGCAAACGCTGCCCCAGCAGCCGGTCACCTAACTGCAGCGCAATGTGGCGCAGGCGCGTATAGAGCAACGCCTGCTTCATGCGCGCACGCTCCCGCAGCCGGATTGCGCCCTGGGTCGCACGCAGCAGCAGGCGAAAACGGCCCGCGGCGCTCAGCAGCGGCACGGCGCGCCACCAGGCCACGGGTGTGATGCGCATTTCGATGGCTGCATTGGCGGCCAGCCGCGATTTCGCCTGTCCCTCTGCACGCGCCTCCGGGCTGGTCGTATCCGGTCGCAGATAGGCGCGCAACAAGTCGACCAGCGGACGGGGATCCTCCACGGGTGTCGGAGTGGTCAGCATCAGCTCCGCAGAGGAACGAAAACCCCAGCGTTCGAGATAGGTGTCGAAGG
>DATICC010000198.1:0-3514 GCA_035457045.1 Woeseiaceae bacterium
CTACGGGCACGCCCGGCGCATTCGTCTGCATCCACTCAACCAGTTCCAGGCCATCGCCATCCGGCAGGCGCATGTCAGTCAGGCAGAGATCGTAGCGCCTCGCGGCCAGGCGGCTTTTGGCGCTTCTGACGTCGCCTGCGACGTCGGTGCTGATGCCCATGCGCCCGAGTGTCAGCGACAGGAGTTCGCAGATGTCCGGCTCGTCATCAATGACCAGTGCACGCGGCTTGCTCATGTATCGTCAACTGCTTCCCAGCGACCTGGATCGGAAAAAATGATTCGAAAAATACTGCCGCCGCCTTCGCGTGGTTGGAAAACCAGCGTTGCACGGTTCAGTTCACAGAGCTCGCGGGATATATACAGGCCAAGACCCGTGCCTCCGCTCCTGGCGGTAAAGAACGGCTCGAAGATCTTATCGGCGGTCGCTGCGTCGACACCGTGACCCTGGTCAAGGACTTCGAGATACGGGCGTCCGGTGCGCTGCAAATGTCCGGCCTGGATTTCGACCAGGATCCCGCCGGTCTCGCTGGCGTACTTTACCGCGTTGTCGCACAGGTTCCACATGACCTGCCGCAAATGACTCGGGTCCATTCGGACTCTGATATCGTCCGACATTGGCGCAACCGACAGCTCACCTTCCCGAAGTTCGAGCGTACGCGAAAATTCACTGGCAAACTCCCGAAGCCACGGCCCGAGGCTGAATTGCTCCGGTTTGCTCGACTCGCGGCGCGACAATTGCAGCACGTTGTCGATTATGTGACTGACGCGCTCCGCGTGCGTACGGATGATGTCCGTCAGGCGAAGGTCCTCTGCCGTCAATGCGGCGGACTCGGCGAGCAGTTGTCCTGCGTGGCTCATCGCACCTACCGGGTTGCGAATCTCGTGGGCGATGCTGGCGCTGAGACGGCCGAGCGAAGCGAGCTTGGATTGCTGGACCCGCGCATTCATCAGGCTTGCGTCTTCGAGGAACACCAGGATCGGTCCCTTGCGGTCATTGTCCTTGCCGAGCGGCGCCAGGTGCGCTTTCAACCTCATGCTGTTGCCGGCATCGATCAGTGAGAATTCGGTGTGCGATCTTTGCTCGGAATCTGCGCGCCACCGCTCGACGAATTGCGCAAGATCCGGAGCGACACTCGCCAGTTTCGCACCCCGTGAGTTGCCGGGCGATGCAAGCAATTGCGCGGCGGACGCATTTATCAAGCGAATTTCGTCTCGTGCGTCGATCACGACGATGCTTTCGCGCAAGTGCTGCACGATGTACTCATTGAGTTCGGAGAGGTTGGCCAGGTCGACTCCCCGTTGCCGTGCAAGATCCTCGCTGGCTTGGATGCGGCGTGCCAAAGGACGTGCGGACATCGAAATCGCAAATATGATGGCGCCCAGAACGCCCGCAGCCGGGTAGTTGCCGGTGCTGCTGACGCCGCCAAGTTGCGAGAACAGCTGTTCGCCGAGGACGGCCAGGGTTGCGAGTGCTGCGAACAGGGCCGGCACGCGCCCCGGCAGTAACAGGCTGCCGGCACCGACAAACACCACCAGCAAACCGCCGAGGCCGCTGCTGATACCGCCACTGGCATGCATCAGCACCACGATCGCCGCAATGTCGACGGCGACGTGCACCAGGATCTGCGGTCCTGCGCTGACCCAGCGCTGGCGAATGGCCAGGGCGGAAATGATGGCAAGTACGAGATACCCGGCAGCCGTTGCAGAAAAAAGTGCGGGATAACGCTCGCCGAAAAATCGCGGATCGCCGCTGGCGAAGAAAAGGACCAGCAACGCGGCGGCGACGACCAGGCGAAAGATGTTCAGTGAGGCAACGATCCACCAGCTCAGATCGGCTTCATCGACGCCTCGTGGCAGCACCGTCTCCAGGCCGGGGATTTGGATTTTGTTTTCGATTACGGACATAGTGCCTTGGTGGCTACTCATCAGCTGCGTCGGGGTCGCTGCCCGTGGCGGATTGTAGTCCAGAACGCGTCCCTTAATCCTGCGACAGGCGGCAACAGTTGCGAATCTCAGCTGTCGCCGGATTTTGCGTCTCAGCAGGCTTTGCTACAGAATACGGCGTCCCTCTTGCCGCGCATTCCGAATTTCCCGGTGCATAGCCCGCACTCTCTACTAAAAATCAGGATCCGATGAATCTGCACGAGTACCAATCGAAGAGGCTGTTCGCCGACTACGGGATCCCCGTGCCGAACGGGCATCCGGCCTCGACACCCAGGGAGGCGGCAGCGGCCGCGAGCCAGCTGGGCGGCAAGATGTGGGTGGTCAAAGCCCAGGTACACGCTGGCGGGCGTGGCAAGGCTGGGGGCGTCAAGATCGCAAAGTCCATCGACGAGGTGCGCAGTCACGCGGAGGGCATGCTGGGCAGGAATCTGGTGACTCACCAGTCCGGACCGGAGGGGTTGCCCGTCAATGTGGTGTATGTCGAGTCGGGCTCGGACATCGAGCGTGAGCTGTACCTGAGCATGCTGGTCGATCGCGAAGTCAGCCGAATTGCTTTCATCGCGTCCGCAGCCGGTGGCATGGACATCGAAAAGGTCGCAGAGGAGACGCCCGGCAGGATATTCACGGTCGCCATATCGCCCGATGCGGGCTTGCAGCCTTACCA
This sequence comes from Woeseiaceae bacterium, assembly GCA_035457045.1. GTDB lineage: Bacteria > Pseudomonadota > Gammaproteobacteria > Steroidobacterales > Woeseiaceae > JAKEGN01. Next base: position 2,609 of record DATICC010000198.1, read on the forward strand.
GGCGCGCCGGCTGTCGTTCGGCCTTGGCCTCGACAAGAACCAGAGCCGACAATTCGCAGACCTGATTGCGCGGCTGTACCGACTGTACCTGGAATGCGATGCGAGCCTTGTCGAAGTGAATCCGCTGATAGTCACCAGGGGCGGCGACGTGGTGGCCCTCGATGCCAAGATCAACATCGAGGAAAACGCCCTTTTTCGCCAGCAAAAACTCGTTGAATTGCGCGACCCGAGCCAGGAAGACGAGATGGAGCGCAAGGCAGCGCAACACGATCTGAATTACGTCTCCCTAGACGGTGATATCGCCTGCATGGTGAACGGTGCCGGACTGGCCATGGCAACCATGGACCTGATCAAACTGCACGGTGGCGAGCCCGCCAATTTCCTCGACGTGGGCGGCGGCGCTACCAGCGAAAGGGTGGCAGCGGCGTTCAAACTCATACTGTCGAACGACAAAGTTCGGGCCATACTCGTCAACATTTTCGGCGGAATCGTGCGTTGCGACCTGATTGCCGAAGGCATCATTGCTGCGGTAAAGGAGGTCGGTGTCCGCGTGCCGGTGGTGGTGCGGCTCGAGGGCACCAACGTCGATAAGGGTCGTGAATTGCTGGCGTCAAGCGGCTTGGACATCATCGCGGCCAAAAACCTCACAGATGCCGCGAAAAAAGCGGTCGATGCAGCCGGCAAATAAGAGGCAGGGGTTCGTCACGCAATGAGTATTCTGGTCAACAGCAACAGCAGGATCGTCTGCCAGGGAATAACCGGTAACCAGGGTTCCTTTCACAGCAAGCAATGCATCGAGTATGGAACGCGGGTGGTCGCGGGAGTGACACCGGGCCGGGGCGGGGAGGAACACATCGGTGTTCCTGTCTTCAACACCATGCGCGAAGCCGTCGCGGAAACCCGTGC
>DATICC010000199.1:0-3273 GCA_035457045.1 Woeseiaceae bacterium
GCAATCTCGGGCGTTGCCCTCTTTGCGTCGCAAGCGACGGTATTTGTCGGAAACACACCGTTTCTGATCAAGCTCGCGATGATCACCGTCGCGGCGCTTTCGGCGGCCGTCATTCACAAACGACTGAAGCATGACGCAGCGCGCTGGGATACCGCCGGCCGTGCCGGCAATCCGGGCCGCGCGATTGCAATCGTGACACTGTCAGCGATCGCTGCGGCAATTATCGCCGGGCGCCTGATCGCCTATTTTTGAGCGGTATCGAGATCAAATGCAGCAACTTGTCGAATGGCTACAACAAACGGCACTGAGTGCGTGGCTGCTGAACAGCGCCTGGGCCTGGCCGGTACTCGAGATCCTGCACTTCATGGGACTGTCGTTGCTGCTGGGCGCTTTGATCATCTTCGACCTCACGGTCGCGGGTATGATGGCCATAGGGCCGATCGCCGCAGCAAGAACCTTGCCGCGAGTGATGATCGCCGGGTTCGCCGTCAATCTCGGCAGCGGTGCGCTGTTCTTTGTCGGCGATCCTTCGCGCTACGCAATCAACACCGGATTTCAGTTCAAGATGTTGCTGGTTCTGCTGGCGGGCATCAATGCATTCTGGTTCATGCGCGTTTATGGAGCAGCGCTGCCCCATTGGGTGACGCGGCGCGACGTACCGCGCGTTGCGCGCGCACTCGCCTCGGTGTCGTTGCTCACCTGGTTGGGGGTATTACTGCTCGGGCGCCTGATCCCGTATGTTGGCACCGGCTAGCAGGTCAGGGAGATTGTTGCATCCGGGGCCAAAGGCGAGACGGCCGGCCAGATTTCGGTGACGTCCACACCGTAAAAGAGTGATACTTGCGCTGCGCCACAGATCATTCGGCCGACACTTATGTCGCATCCGCCTTTACTGGTCCGGTACAATCCTAGAGGATGTGAACAGGCAAGCTGCGCAGCCGGTCTCTGTCGTCAATGCGCGGGTGACAACAATAATTCACGGGCCGATTCAACGGCGACCCGGATGGGCGATCAACCGATGATTGGTGTGTTTTTAAACGGACGCGCAGCGTTCCTTTCTTCCATATTTGCACTGCTGTCCGTGCTTGCGACAGTAGCCTCGGCGCAATCAAACATTGACGAAATCACCGTCACAGCCCCTGCGAGAGACAAACGCGCCCTTGCGCCGGCTGTAGAACTCGACCGCGCGCGAATTGCCGAGATTGCCGCGGTCGCATTGACCGACATATTCAAAACCGTACCTTCGGTTGGCATACGCACGAACTCGCGGGGCGAGGCCGTGCTTCGCTTGCGAGGTTCGGAAGAGCGCCAGACGGGGATTTTCCTCGATGGCGCCCCGCTGTCTGTGCCCTGGGACGGTCGGGTCGACCTTAGTGCGCTGCCTGCCGGTATTGTGGAACAGGTTCGGGTTACCGCCAGCGCGGCGCCGATCGAGTACGGGGCGAATTCCGTTCTCGGTGTGGTCGATATCCGGTCGCCGGTTTCACCGGAGCCGGGTTTGCTGAGCCTTCAGGCCGAGGCCGGGACCGCGCAATCCGGCTCGCTGGGTGCTTCTTTCGGTGCCAAAGCGGGCGGTATGGACTGGTTATTCGGCGGCGGCTATCGCCGCATCGGTGGCGAGGCAGTCGCCAGTACCTCGGTCATACCCTACGCCACGGTGACGGATGGCGAACGGATCAACACCGACCTGGAAAGCAGCAGCCTGTTCGTCGCGGCCGGCAAGGATTTCACACAGGGTTCTGCACGCCTGTCCCTGTTCTCGGTGGCAGCCGAGCGCGGCATCGCCAGTCAAGGTCACATCGACCCCGATTCCGGCTCGCCGCGCTACTGGCGTTATCCTCGGTGGCGCTTCGACCAGCTCACCCTGAATTCAACCGTGAACGTCGGTGCCGGCATGGGGCTGCGTTCGACCGTCTGGTTCCAGCATTTCGAGCAAACCATCGACCAGTACACCGATGACAGCTACACGCTGCTCGAGAGCAGCGAGGACGACAAGGACAAGACACTTGGCCTGCGCCTGGTGCTGGAGCGACCGCAGGACAGGTTCGACGTGCGACTCATTGGAAACGCACAGGTAACCACGCACGACCAGCTCGACACTGACTACGCAGCCGGCATACAAGGCCCGTTGCAAAGTTACCGGCAGGACATCTTCAGTATCGGTGCCGAGGTCGACACGGCGATAGTCGACAAAGTGAAACTGTCGACAGCGTTATCCTACGACCTTGCGACAACACCCGAGACCGGGGGCCGGGACCCACAGGAAGATCTGTCAGATTGGGCCGCGAGCATGGCTCTCCGCTGGAATCCTGTCGATGCCTGGCAAATTACCGGCTCGCTGGGCCAACGGACGCGTTTTCCATCGTTGCGCGAGTTATACGGCGTAGCGCTGGGACAGTTTGTAGTGAATCCTGCACTGCAGCCCGAGACCGCGTTGCTCGGCGACGTATCCTTTGAACGGAACTCGCGTGGAGGGGAGTTGCGATTGCGAGTCACACCATGGACGTTACATATCGACGATACCCTGTCGCAGCGCTTTGTGACGATCGATGGAGTGCGCCTGCGGCAGCGGTATAACCTGCAAGGATCCGACGGTTATGGCCTGGAAGCGGGTGTCGACTGGTTCATCGACGACCGGCTGGAGCTGCGGTTGCACGGCAACTGGCAAAAGCTCGAGGCGCGGGTCGAGGCCGACGGTACCCGACCGGAACTCCTGCTGCGGCCCGAATTCCAGGCGTCGTTTATCGTCGACTGGTTGTTCTCGGAGAATTGGGATCTTTACCTCGAAGTCCGCCATATGGGCACGGCACTGGATGAGGAAGAGGATGGCACGATCGTGGAACTGCCGACATCAACGGAGATGAACATGCGTCTGTTCAGGGTGCTGCAGCAAGGCGTTGCGGGTCGCTGGCGTGCCTACATCGGTATCGAGAACGCCAGCGACGAAATCATATTGCCACAACTCGGCCTGCCGCAGCCTGGCAGAACCGTATCGCTCGGCGTGACATTCGAACGAATCTAGACCACAGACAAGGCGGCCGATACACGCTGGTTCGCAGGTCGCCGTTCCGATAATTACAAACGCTGCGGCCCGTTATTTGTCACTTCCGCCGAGTCGATGCGCGAGCTCCGAGATTTCGTCCCAGGCCTTCTCCGCCTGCTGCCGGGCTTGCCGTGTCACTCTCTCGCCGCGATCCCGCAAGTCCTTCAGTTTGACTTCGAATGACTCGAGCTTGTTTTCCAGCTTGTCGAGATCCTTCCTGAGCTCTGCTT
>DATICC010000200.1:0-4889 GCA_035457045.1 Woeseiaceae bacterium
GGTTCGAGAAAAGGCTCATCACGCCGCCGCTTAGGGCAAACGCCGATCCCGACAGGAAACCCTGTGCGACAAATTCCCGGCGCGTCACCGGCCGCGAATGATTGCCATGCAGCTGCGGCGCATCCGGATTCCGCTTCTTGCGATTCTTAGCCATAAGCTTTGCCTCGTATCCTTTCTGTACTTTCTACTGGACCAGCGTTACCGCGCTACCGACTACCGACGCGCAGACCGCCTTGGCGATGGAACGGGTATCCGGGTTGTCCGGACTGACCAGCAAGCGGTCGATAAGGTTGCCCGGGTAAACGCCATTCGCCGTGCTGTAGCCGAGCTCGTTCCTGACGTCCGTGAAATCCGGCTGGGTCAGGATGCCAATGCCCATCGCGTTGTCGATCAGCGGATCGATGATCGCGTTGCGCGCGGCGCCCGCGTAGGCCGTGGCCGGCGCCAGGTTGAAGTTGAAGCCGCTGAAATAACTCGCCGCTTTCGGGCCGTCATTGACCAGCGCGTTGCAATACTCGATTGCCATTTGCGCAATCGCCACCTGGTGCGACGACAGGAACGCGTCGGGGCTTTCGATCGCCGGCAGCGATTGCCGCAGGCTCTGGAAAGTCATGTCGACATTCTGTTCTTCCGGATCGACGGTGGTGATCGCCGCCATGGTGGCATTGATCTCGTCGAAGGTGCGTACGCCGAAACGATGCGCTGCCGGCAGGTCGGTCTGGGTGATGACCAGCGGCGGATCAAAGGTGCGCACGTAACTCTGCGAACCGAGCAGGTCGAAAGTGAGGAAGAACTCGTCGTCCTGCGGCCCCTTCTCCAGCGGTACGACCGAACCCCAGTCGGACAGCGGCTGGCCGAGTTCGCCAAAGAGCGAGGCCGAGAGGGTCGTGTCCATGGTGGCAAAGGTCTGGCCAACAGGGGCTTCCGCACCGTTGATGCCGACGCGCAGGCCCTGCAGCGGAATGCCTTCGGGCTGTTGCGCCGAATCCAGCGTGAGGAAGTGCGGCCGAGTGAACAGGTAGCCGTAGGTGTCGAACTGCGCGACTTCGAACAGTATGTACGCTGTCGGCACGTTGATGATGTCAGCAATGCTGAACAGCAGGAAGAACTTCTCACCCACGCCCACATCGAAGTTCTGCACGATCTGTTCCGGCGTCAGCACCCGGTTGTGGATCGCGACCAGGCGGAAGGTCCCCTGGAACAGGCCCGAGTTCGAAGCTTCGTTGCCGAGCACCAGTGCGAAGGTATCCTGCCAGTCGGTGAGTGAACCGCCGGGAATCGGATCCTGCTGCGTGACCAGCTGGCCGTTGACGAATATCGTGCGCCCATCGACCGGGCTGTACGTCGCGACGACATGCTGCAGTGTCGCCTGCAACACTTCGTCGGCATCCGGCGTCGACAGACGTGGATCGCCGTTCAGATTGGTTTCGGTGCTGCGATGCCGGAACTCGTAGTTGTACAGCGTCTGCTGCAACGTGAAGTTGCGGGCGTCGTCGCCGGCCGAATAACTGACGATCCGGGCCATTTCCTGCGTGACGTTGGCAGGTACGACCCAGGCTTCGATCGAGTACTCACCCGTAGCCTTGATCAGGTCGTGCAGTTTCTTGCTGGACGAGGTCGAGCCCTGCGCCTTGCCATTGTTCGGGCCGATCGTGATACCCCAGCCGCCATACCAGCTGACGTCGCCGGACAGAGTCAGGTTGATCGCCGGTTCGACACCGCTGGTGTCGAATGCCGTCGTGCCGGAGCCGGTCTTGAACTCCCACAATGCAATCTGCGCATTCTCGTAACGGTTACCGCCTGAGGCGATGGTGCCGTCAACGAGCCGCAATGCCTTGCTGTTGACCAGCGCCGGGTCCAGCTGCGTCAGGGGCACGGTATTCGCGAACGCCTGGATTGCGGCTTCCGCTTCATTGCCTGCAGTGACGCAGTCGTTGTCCCAGCAGTTGTGGAATTCGTTGCGCAGCCGGATAACGAAGCGTGAAGCGGCCGGATCATCGAGGTCCATTCTGGCTTTTGCAGCCTCATAGGCAACGTTCGCATCTGCCTCGGCGAAATACGGCTGCTGCGAGGTCGGAGCCTGTGAGCTGTGGCAGCCGGCGCAGTACTCGAGCAGGATCGGCGTATGCACGAGGTTCGCAAAATTGCCCACGGTGGCGTTTGCGTAGCTCTTGCTCGCACCCGGGTCCAGTTCCGGCGGAGGAGTCAGGACGATCTGGCGCCCGCCGCCGGCACTTGCGCCGGCCCAGCCCTCGATCCAGGTGGTCATGATATCGGCGCAGGCGTTGCTGTCCGTCAGCCAGCAGTTGTGGCCGCTGCCCACTTTGCTGACCAGTCGCGAGTCGGACGGCTGCGTGAGGTTCGCGACGGTATTCGCTGCCTCGTAGGCGAGGTTGACGTCGTCGTGCCGGGCAAACATCGGAGTCTGGCCGACGCCATCGGTATGGCATCCGCCGCAGCGATTCGATGCCTGGATGTTATCCCACACGTTCAGTTTGAATGCCTGCACGTCGGCGGTTGCCGGCGGCGGGCCACTGTAGGTCGTCGGCGGTGTAACGCCGGTGACCGGGTTGTCGGTGGTCTGGGCGCCACCGCCGCAAGCCGTCACGGTCGCGGACAATGCGATCGCCAGCGCCAATTTCAGGCTGCGGATCCGGTTCATGCTGTGCACGAAGGCCATGGCAAATCCTCTTGCGTTATTCATTGTCAGAGCCTCCCTACTGGCCCATGCAATAGACGGCCGCTTCCGCGAACGTCTGTTTCATGCGGTAGCCGGATTTGAATGAGGTCACCATCTGCGCAACCTGCGCACGATCCGTGGCGTCCTCGGGTGCCCTCAGGCAAACGGCACGAAAGACTTTCTTGACCTGGCAATAGGCGAATGCGTCGCTGTTGGCGAGCTCCTCGCCCATGCTCTTCGCGCCGTTGCCGCTGCCCGGCAGGCCCGGATCCCAGCCGAGGAACTCGTTTTGCCCGACACGCCAACGGTTTTCCCAGGCGTCGTCCGGTGTACGGAAGCCATAGGGGAAGTTGGCGTCGTTATTGAAGTACTTCGGCTGAACGACACCCGGCGTGTACTCGATACTGCCGGTGTCTGGATTGAAGTTGTAGTACGCAAAAGCCTGGGCCATCGGGTCCATGCCGTTGTGGCAGCCGATGCAGTTCGTGAGGAACAGTCGGCTGTCGCCACCCGGACTACGGCTGACGTCCTGGCGAATACGATCCGGCGGCAGGGCAAGGTAGTGCACCTGCTCCATGTCATTGCACATGTGGTTCAGCATGGTGAAACGGAACATCGCGCGGTTGGTACCGGCAATGAAGAATGCTTCCGCCGCGGCGCGCGTGGTCATGATGCCGGCGGTCGCTGTGCTCGGTATACCGGTCACGGATGACTGGGTCGTCTGGGTCAGGCGCGTCATCATGTCGTGGCCATCGGCCTCGAATTGCTCGTAATGGTTATTGTTGTTGTTCGAATAAGCGGGCAATCCGGGTATGCCGGTGGCGACATACAGGATATCGTCGGAAAGCAGGCCGTTGAACGGCACGTCATCGCGAATCATGCCGACAACCGTGGCGATATAGTCGTTCAGCGGAACGAACACATTGCCGTCGCGGTTTGTCCACGGCGCCACGAAGTTCTTCAAAGTGACGTTGTAGAAGTTCGGGTTGCTCATTGCGGTAGCGGCCGCAGCGAGCGGATTGTTGTTCTGGCCAGGATCGATGTCAGCTTCCATCGACGCCAAGACGGCCTCGGTCGGCGGCACGCCGGCGAGCCGATCATGCATTTGCTTGGCCTGCTCACGCGGACCCGCACTCGCAGTACCGGCCATGCCTGTGAGAACCACAGCGAGTATCAACAACCCGGACAACCCGGACAGCTGACTGGGCCAGCCGGTCCGGCGCTTGCCATCGGTGATTTCCTGTTTCGTCCACGTTATGTGTTTCATAGCGTTCCTGCTCATGGCTAGTACCACCAAACTAAAACGACAAAAACCATTCGATCCGGTGGACGACGTGCGATCGGGCAACTGCCGCGATCGTACTGTCGTTGCGAGGACTCAAGAGGAGGTGAGAAACGTCATGTGCAGACGTGTGTCCGACCTGTCTCCTGGCGGCCCCGCTGTCGGTCTGACCGATAACATGCATCGGCCATAGCGATCGGTTGCTTTGCGTAGCCTCTGCACTTGCGTGTCGAGACCTTGCCCTTATCAGAAGTCCCTGTTGTTCGTGTCTCTTCCCTGAACAGCTGTCATTGGACAGGCGGACTTGCACCAAAGAGCATGCGTGAAGTTGCCGAAACTTGCCGTGAATACATTCACAATCCCATCCCCGGCAAAAGACCGTCAGCAACCGTTGCCTCCGATCCACACGGTATGAAGCAAGTGTTGTGCCATTCCTGGGAGAGTCGAGGAAATAGGCTGCTAATAGCAATAAAAACAATTACTTACGGAGAGGCGGTTGCCAGGCCGTGATGGCACCATATGTCAAGTGACTGTCGGAGGATCCGCACATCACGGAGCGAGCCGGTCCGTAAATCACTGATTCCTAACGGGCGCGCCAATGTCGCCACCCACAGACAGCAACGTCACGTCGCGACACCAGGGCAACAACTCTGTCTCCGGCAATACAGGATGCAGTGTTCCGGTTGTGGCGTTCTTGCAAATCAAAGCTTCGGAGAAAGATGGCGGCCCGATATCAGGTGAAACTCTTGCGCGACGGATCTGGCGACCGCGACTGCGAAGCGACTCGCAACACTTTCGCGCGACGATCAGCGTACGCAAGCGAAGAAATTTGATTATTTAACTTTGCGTACTGTCGGACTTTCGAGACATTACATTGAATTGATTGCTTTTTTATACTGCGGCGAGGTTGCAGCAATTGTCGGCACC
>DATICC010000201.1:0-6024 GCA_035457045.1 Woeseiaceae bacterium
GCTGTCTCGGGCAGTCCCACGATGGAAAATGTCGGCAAACCGCCGGACAGGAAAACCTCGATCGTGACCGGCGGCGCCTGGATGCCGAGCTGCGTGCGGCTCATGAGCAGCGCGACGCTCATGACACTTCAATATCGACAACATGGCTTGCGCCGCGTGTGCTGACAAACATTGCCACTCCATGGCATGTGCGCCCGGCTCTCGTGCCCGCGCGCTATCCTGGTTTCTTTGCTGTTCCTTTGGCCGGCTTTTTCCTTGCCTTTTTCGCCGCCGCTATGTCGGACGGTGTGTCCGGTGCCGGCGCACTCGCATTTTCGAGCGCGCCGAGACGCGCCTCGAGCGCCTGCAGTTTCTCCCGCGTGCGTGCCAGCACCGCTTCCTGAACGTCAAACTCCTCGCGAGTCACCAGGTCGAGTTTGCCAAGTCCCGAACGAAGCACGGCACGAAAGTTCTTTTCCAGGTCATCGCGCACGGAGCGCAAACCCTGCGGCAGGGATTCGGCAAGAGTGCGCGCCAGTTTTTCGATCGAATCGTCGCTCATGAGTGGTTGATACCTGAGCGTGCCGCAAAACGCCAGCCGCAAAAATGCTCAGATCGACCCGGATCAGTGCAGCCGCCCGAATCCGGGCACGCGCCGGCCGTGCTGCACCGTTGTGGTGCGCATGGCCGAGCGCGGCTTTTTTAACTCATTGAATATACGTGTATTTTGGCGAGTGGCATGGATGCTGCAACGGCGCCTTGGGGTATGCCGGAGTCCACGCAATCGCGTGCTGCCAGCCGGCCAGGCCCCGGGACTTTTCACCGCGCGACCACAGGGGATCAAGATGAAGATGATCACGGCGATCATTAAGCCTTTCAAGCTCGACGACGTCCGACAGGCGGTGGCCGACATTGGCCTGCAGGGCATTACGGTCAGCGAGGTCAAAGGATTCGGCCGGCAGCGTGGCCACACGGAACTCTATCGCGGTGCGGAATACGTCGTCGACTTCCTGCCCAAGGCAAAAATTGAACTGGCCGTGGATGAGTCCATCGTCGATCAGGTCATCGAGGCAATAACGAATGCCGCACGCACCGGAAAGATCGGCGATGGAAAGATCTTCGTAACCAACCTCGATCAGGCCATACGCATCCGTACCGGCGAGACCGGCACGGCCGCAATCTGATCCTCAGCCAAACTGTTCGGGTTACAGGGAGACTTCCGTGGAAGACGCTGCAAATATCTTTGCCAGGCTGACCGAGCTGAGCTACGCGGTCGACACTTTCTACCTGCTCGTGACGGGCGCACTCGTCATGTGGATGGCTGCCGGATTCACGATGCTCGAAGCGGGCCTTGTGCGTGCGAAGAACACCGCCGAGATCCTGACCAAGAACATCGGCCTCTACTCGATTGCCTGCATCATGTACATGCTCTGCGGCTATTCGATCATGTACCCGGAGGCCTATGCGGGGGGCGTATTCCAGAGCCTGCTGTCTGTCGGCCGCGGTCTGGTCGGCAATGTGGATCACAGTTCCGCCGACGTCCTCGCAAGCGGCGGCGAGGTTTACTACTCGGGATCGGCGGATTTCTTTTTCCAGGTCGTCTTCGTTGCTACCGCCATGTCGATAGTCTCCGGCGCCGTAGCCGAACGCATGAAGCTTTGGGCGTTTTTCGTCTTCGCCCTGTTCCTCACGGGCTTCATCTATCCTGTGCAGGGATTCTGGAAATGGGGTGGCGGCTGGCTCGCTGAACTCGGCTTTCAAGATTTCGCAGGCTCGGGGGTGGTGCACCTCTGCGGCGCTTCGGCGGCGCTCGCCGGTGTGCTCCTGCTTGGCGCGAGAAAAGGCAAGTACGGCAGCAAGGGACAGGTCTTCGCCATCCCCGGCTGCAACCTGCCGCTGGCCGCGCTCGGTACCCTGGTGCTCTGGTTCGGATGGTTCGGTTTCAACGGCGGCTCGCAGCTCAGGTTGAGCAGCATCAGCGATGCCAACGCGGTGGCGCTGATCTTCGTCAACACCAACATGGCCGCGGCCGGCGGTCTCGTGTTCGCGCTGGTAACCGCGAGGCTGTGGTTCGGTAAAGCCGATCTCACCATGGCGCTGAACGGTGCTCTCGCGGGACTTGTCGCCATCACCGCCGAACCGCTGACGCCAACGCCGCTGCTGGCAACCACCATCGGCGCGATCGGCGGCGGCCTGGTCATCGCCTCGATCGTCACGCTAGACAAGCTCCGGATCGACGACCCGGTCGGTGCGATCTCGGTGCACGGCGTAGTGGGCATGTGGGGCTTGCTGGCGGTGCCCTGGTCGAACAGCGAAGCCGCATTGCTCAAGCAGCTGACCGGTCTGGCAGCAATTTTTGCCTGGGTTTTTCTCACGAGCCTTGCGGTCTGGCTGCTCATCAAGATGACTGCGGGCATACGGGTCACCGAGCAGCACGAGTACGAAGGGGTGGACTTGAGCGAATGCGGATTGGAGGCCTACCCTGAGTTCACACGGGCCGAGTAAAAGGGTAATTCCAGACCATATTTGGAGTACCCGGACCTGCCCGCGGCCTGTCGCGTCCTGGTTTGGCGGACGTGAATGTCGTGAAACCCGCCACCGGCGTGCACCACAGCCTGTTGTTTCTTCCCTGGAATTCGTTCACAGGCAGGGCTGTGAGTAAAATCACGGCCGGGCCCAGCCTGGCATGCTGTAATGCTTCGGTCTTCAGGCCTCCGGCAGGCAGGCGTACTCTCCAGAACGATCAGAGCGGACGCCGACCCGCCCGGAAGGAGCCATAGAAATGCGACACCAACCCATGACTCAAAAATATCCGAGGGCGGCCGCGCTGGCGACCGCCGCAATGCTCATCCTGGCAGCGGCCTTCACGGCAACCGCGGCGGCGACCGAGATCTACAAACAGATCGATGCGGACGGCAACGTCCAATACGGCGACCGGCCGACTGGCGCGGAATCGGAAGTGCGCCTGCAGATCGCTTCGCAACCAACCGACCCCGCGCGCATCCAGGCGCAGGCCACAGCAAGACTCGAACAGCAGGCGACTGCCCGCGAGGCCGCCGCGAATGCACCCCAGGGACCGAGTGAGGAAGAGCAGCGCGCCGAAGCGGCCGAGCGAGCGGAAAAATGCACGATGTATCGCGAACGGCTGGAAAAGTTTGTGCAATCGCGTCGGCTGTACCGTGAAGATGCCAATGGCGAGCGGGTCTATCTCGACGAAAATGAGACACAGGCAGCCAGAGAAAACGTACAACGCCAGGTCGAAGAATACTGCTCACCCTGATCGCTGAAAATCGGGGTCAGACCACAATCAAAACAGGTTCCCGGGCAGGCCGGATCGCATTAATTGTGGTCTGACCCCGATTGTGGTTTGACGCCGATTTTACTCGGTTACAATGTCAGCCTGATCTGTCCGGAGCCTGGCATTGATCGCAGCAAGCGAGACCACCAACCCGCAAGCACAGGCTTATTTGCCTGATTTCTGCGCGGCCGGGGCTGTCCTGATCATCGTCCTGGTCGCCACGCTCATAGCCATGGTACTCACGCTCGCGGCTCGTCCCGAAACAGGGGCGTTTCTCGGCGACCTCGGCCAGATGGCCATGTACGTCGTCTGGATGGCGCTCCTCGGCACTGGCCTGCTGTGCAAGCTCCGCTCGTGGATCGAACGTTTTGGCAAGACGCAGGCATTCGTCATTGCATTCCTGCTCCTGCTCCTGCTTTGTGTGGTCGTCGCAGAGGGCACCTGGCAGCTGACGCGGGCATTCAGTGACATCGTCATTATCAGCGATTCTCACGTTGGCTTCCTCACAAGGACGATTGCGATCAGCTCGATCGTGATCGCTCTCGCCATGCGCTACCTGTACATATCCAGTGAATGGCGCCGCAGCATCGTGCTCGAAGCACAGTCGCGGATCAGCGCGTTGCAGGCACTGATCCGCCCGCACTTCCTGTTCAACAGCCTGAATACCATCGCATCGCTCACGCGGTCCGACCCGGCCCGCGCGGAGGAGGCAGTCGAGGATCTGGCCGACCTCATGCGCGCGAACCTCGGGAGCCCGAAGAATCGGGTTACGCTGAAGGAAGAGCTGGAAGTCGCGGCGATATACCAGCGCATCGAGAAGCTGCGCCTCGGCGATCGGCTGCGCGTGCGCTGGAACGTCAACAACCTGCCAATGCGCGCACTGATACCCGGCCTGACGATTCAGCCATTGCTGGAAAACGCCATCTACCATGGCATCGAGCTGCTCGCCGAGGGTGGCGAAGTCGTCGTTACCGGATCCCGCAGCGCCGACGATCTGGAGATCGAGATTCGCAATCCGGTCGCGGCCGTCCCGAATCGCCGCAAGGATGGCAACCAGATGGCCCTGTCCAATATCCGCCAGCGCTTCGATCTTGCCTATGGGCATCGCGCCACCGTGGATGTCGACGAATCGCCGCTGCACTACAGCGTGCGTTTGCGTTTTCCCCACGAAGAGCAGGTCGCGTGAACATACTTATCGTCGACGATGAGGCGCCGGCGCGCGATCGCCTGCGGCAAATGATCGGCGAAGCCGCTGAACATGCCGTCGTCGGCGAAGCAGGCAATGGTCAACAGGCGCTCCAGATGGCGGAGAAGTTGCGACCGGATGTCGTGCTCCTCGATATCCGTATGCCCGGAATCGACGGCATCGAAACAGCACGGCATATCAGTGCATTCGAAGATCCGCCAGCGGTCGTGTTTACCACGGCCTACGACGAATATGCGATCCAGGCGTTCGAAGCGAATGCCGTTGGATACATACTGAAGCCGGTGCGCCGCGAAAGACTCGACAATGCACTGCGCCAGGCTGCGCGACTCTCCGGGGAGAAGCTTGGCGCTGTCGCGGCCCAGACCGGCCTGTCCGGGCAGCGCGCGCATGTGTGCACGCGTCGGCAGGGCGAACTCAAACTCATCGCCATTGCGGACGTGTTGTGTTTTGTCGCCGATCAGAAATATGTCACCGTAGTTCACAGCAACGGAGAGGACCTGATCGACGACTCGCTGAAGTCGCTCGAGGCCGAATTTGCCAGGCACTTCGTCCGCATACATCGTGGTGCACTCGTCGCGATCAACCGGATAGAAGCGTTGGCCAGGAATGTCGATGGCCAGCTCGAGGTAAGGTTACGAGGCTATGGCAGCGGACGCCCGTTGCCGCTGGTCGTCAGCCGCCGCCACGTTGCCGACGTGCGCCGCCGTCTCAAAGGCAGATAGCCGCGGTGCGTATCCGCATTGCCACCAGGAAAAGTGCCCTCGCCCTTTGGCAGGCGGAGTACGTGGCACGGGAGTTGCGTGACCTGCCGGGGGTCTCGACGGTCGAACTGGTTCCCATGACAACCCGCGGCGACGAAGTACTCGATCGAAGCCTGCAGGATGTCGGCGGCAAGGGACTGTTCATAAAGGAACTCGAAGTTGCCATGCAGGCAGGTGCTGCGGACCTTGCAGTGCATTCGATGAAGGACGTGCCGGCCGAGCTGCCGGCGGGCTTCTGCATCGCGGCTGTGTTGCCGCGTGCAAGTTTCGCCGATGCATTGCTCACCCGTGACGGCCGCAAGTTCGCCGATCTCCCGGACGCCGCCGTGATCGGCAGCTCGAGCCTGCGCCGACAGGCGCAACTCCTGGCATTGCGGGCCGATCTTCAGGTCAGGCCATTGCGCGGCAACGTCAACACCCGGCTGGCAAAGCTCGCCGACGGCGCATTCGATGCCATAGTGCTGGCCTGCGCCGGACTGGAGCGTTTGGGTCTGGAGCGGCATATCAGCGAGCGTTTCGACCCCGAACGAATGTTGCCGGCGGCGGCCCAGGGGGTAATCGGTATCGAGTGTCTCGATGGTAACAACGAATTGAAAGCGTTACTGGTGCAGCTCGACGATGCTGCCACGCGGCAGACCACCATTGCGGAGCGCGCGGTCGCTCGCCGCCTGCGCGCGAGCTGCCAGTCACCGGTAGCGAGTCTTGCAACCCTGCACGGCGACGATCTCACGTTGCTCGCCCTGGTTGCACGCGCGGATGGCAGCCGGGTATTGCGTGAG
>DATICC010000202.1:0-6480 GCA_035457045.1 Woeseiaceae bacterium
CGCGGCATACCGCTCGTGTTCCTGCAGAACATCACCGGCTTCATGGTCGGCAGGAAGTACGAGCACGGCGGCATCGCCAAGGACGGGGCGAAGATGGTCAACGCCGTGGCAACCGCAACGGTGCCAAAGTTCACGGTCATCGTCGGAGGTTCCTTCGGCGCCGGGAATTACGCCATGTGCGGCCGGGCCTACGGCCCGCGGTTGCTGTGGATGTGGCCGAACGCACGCATCTCCGTGATGGGCGGGGAGCAGGCGGCGCTGGTGCTCTCGAGCGTACGGCAGGACGGGCTCGCCGCAAAAGGCGAGACCTGGGCGGACAAGGACAAAGCGAAATTCGAAAAGGAGATCCGCGACCAGTACGAAACCCAGGGCCATCCCTATTACGCCAGCGCGCGCTTGTGGGACGACGGCGTCATCGACCCTGTCGATACGCGCAAGGTGCTGGGTCAGGCCATATCGGCGTCGATGAACCGCCCGCGTGACGGGGAGACGCCCTACGGAATCTTCCGCATGTAAGCGCGCCCCGCCGCGACGGTGCGCGGATTCGGGTTAAGATGCCGCCTCGAATCCGTTCCGGAGCGCAACGTGGCAAGTCTCAAAGGCAAAACACTCTTTGTAACCGGCGGCAGCCGCGGCATCGGGCTGGCGACCGCGATCCGCGCCGCAAGCGATGGCGCAAACGTCGTCATTGCCGCGAAAACCGCGGAGCCGCACCCGAAACTCCCGGGCACGATCTACACGGCGGCCAGGGAGGTCGAGGCAGCGGGCGGCAAAGCCTTGCCGGTGGTCTGCGACATCCGCGACGAGCAGCAGGTCGAAGCAGCGGTCGCCGCTGCCGTAGAAACGTTCGGCGGCATCGATATCTGCATCAATAACGCGAGTGCCATATCGCTGACGCCGACGCTGCAAACGCCAATGGCGCGCTACGACCTGATGCACCAGATCAATACGCGCGGCACTTTCATGGTATCGAAGACCTGCATACCGCAGCTGCTGAAATCCGACAATCCGCACATCCTGAACCTGTCGCCGCCACTCAACATGGAAACGAAATGGTTTGCGCCGCATGTCGCCTACACGATGGCCAAGTTCGGCATGAGCATGTGCGTGCTCGGCATGGCCGGCGAATTTCGCAAGCAGGGCATCGCCGTGAACGCGCTGTGGCCGCGAACGACCATAGCCACGGCGGCGGTGCGCAACCTGCTGGGTGGCGAGGAGATGGTACGGTGCTCGCGGAAACCCGAGATCATGGGCGATGCGGCGCATGTCATCCTGACGCGGCCCGCGCGTCAGTTCACCGGCAATTTCTGCATCGATGACGAAGTGCTGGAAAGTGCCGGGGTGAAAGACCTTTCGCACTATGCGGTCGACCCTGCGGCAAAGCTGTTCCCGGATTTCTTCGTCGAGCCGAAACGACAGTAGTCCCCGATGGGCAGCCGGCAGGATCAGTTCTCGGGCAGCGGCGCCGTACGCCACGGTCACGAACTGGACCTCGGGCGCCTGCAGGCTTACATGCAAAGCCATGTCGAAGATTTTTCCGGGCCGCTCGCAATCAGGCAGTTCCGGGGCGGTCAATCGAACCCGACCTACCTGCTGGAGAGCCCGTCAGGCAGTTACGTGATGCGGCGCAAGCCGCCTGGCCAGCTGCTCAAGTCCGCCCATGCGGTCGATCGCGAGTTCCAGGTCCTCAGCGCATTGCACGGTACCGGGTTCCCGGTGCCTGAACCGCTCGCGCTTTGCACAGACGAGACCGTCGCCGGCACCATGTTCTACATCATGGAGTACATACAGGGCCGTGTGTTCTGGGACCTGGACCTGCCGGGACTGACGCCCGCGGAACGGAGCGCGATCTACGACCACGTCAACCGCCTGCTTGCGGACCTGCACAACCTCGATTACAGCAAAATCGGCCTGGCCGGGTACGGCAAGCCCGGCAACTATTTCGCGCGGCAGATTTCCCGCTGGTCGAAGCAGTACGCGGCGTCCGAAACGCAGCGCATTGGGGCAATGGATGAACTGATGCAATGGTTGCCGGGAAATATCCCGGTCGACGATTCATCGAGCATCGTGCACGGCGATTACCGCCTGGACAACATGATCCTGCACGCGACCGAACCTCGGGTCATCGCCGTGCTCGATTGGGAGCTGTCGACCATCGGGCATCCGCTCGGCGACTTCACCTATCACCTGATGGCCTGGCAAATGCCCGATTTCGGTATCGGCTCGGCGGGGCTGCTGGACGCGGACTTGAAGGCTCTTGGCATCCCCAGCGAGGAAGAGTACGTGGCGCTCTATTGCGAACGCACCGGGCGAAAAAACGGTATTCCTCACCGGGATTTTTACGCGGCCTACAATTTTTTCCGTATCGCGGCGATCCTGCAGGGCATAGCAGGCCGCGTGCGTGATGGTACGGCCGCGAGCGAACACGCGGAGAAAACGGCCAGGGCCGTGGCGCCACTCGCGGAACTCGGCTGGGAGTACGCAAGTAAAGCGTCTGGCTAGGAGAACAAAGGTGCCGGATCACTGCTGCGCCATAAAGCCGGCAATTCTTGAAGTGCGACGTTGCCGTGTTCGTCTTCGAGGACTGGACAAGGCACTGCAGCCGGTGACTGTCCGTTGCTGACAGCAGGACAAAAGTACCGAATTGGCGTGAAAAGGTACCGGATTTATTTGGTTGCCCAGGCCCGGGCCCGGATTCGATTCAATAGCCGGACAAATAAACCCGGCACCTTTTATGAGGGCGTGTCCGGGCGGTGCCGGTCGAATGCCGCGGCAGGGTAGAGCTCGCGCGCCATCACCGAGGCCGCTTCGTGGCCGTCGTAGTAACCGCCAATTTGTCCCAGGTACTTGTAGCCTGCGCGCACATAGAACTCGCGCGCGGCGCGATTGGCGCTGCGCACTTCCAGCCGTATCTGCTGTATGCCGGCAGTGACGCAGGATTTTTCCAGCCACGCGAGCATGGCGGTGCCGATGCCGGCGCGCCGGTACGGTGGCAACACGGCGAGCAACTGCAGGTGCGCCCGTTCGTCGCCGAAGTGCATGATGGCAAACCCGGCGAGATCGCCGCGCATCGATGACACCAGCACCATGGTGTCGGGATCGAGGATCTCCTGCCGCACCCGCGTCGGTGTCCAGCGCCATCGAAGTCCGTATTCCACGTGCAACCGCGAGGCGGCAGCGATGGCCGGCGCTTCCGACACATGCGCTGCCCGGTACACCGGTGTCGACGTGGAGTTCATGACTCCAATCCTATTACAGCTTGCCGCTGTCACGGTACCACCCTAAACTCCGCTCACTTTCAGCACGCGCCCGGACGGCCATGCGGTCCCGCTCCGGCGCCGATTCAGCATGACTATCGACTACGAAAAACTCATGGCCACGCGCATGCACGACCTGCCCTGCGGGTATACCCAGCGCGACGTGATGCTGTACGCGCTCGGCGTAGGCTTCGGGTCGAACCCGCTCGACCGAAAGGAATTGCCTTATGTATACGAAGGCAACGGCCTGCACACCATACCGACCATGGCCAGCATGCTGCTGCCGCACACCTTCCTCGATGGTTGCGGCTGGGACTACGCGCGGGTATTGCATGGCGAGCAGCGGCTGGAACTGTACCGACCGTTGCCGCCATCCGCCGAATTGCTGGCCAATCGGCGCGTCGTGGCGGTCTACGACAAGGGCGCGGGACGTGGCGCCAAGATCCTGGTCGAGGCCGAGGTGCGCATGGCCAGGGACGATACCGTGTTGTTCACGCTCGCCAGTACCCTGATTGCGCGAGGCGACGGCGGTTTCGGCGGCCCGCCGGGCGCCGCCCCGCTGCCGCACCGCCTGCCGAAGCGCGAACCGGACCTGAGTTGCGACATCGCGACGCGCCGCGACCAGGCTTTGCTGTTTCGCCTCTCGGGTGACCTCAATCCGCTGCACTCCGATCCGGTGACCGCGATCGATGCGGGTTTTCGTGAGCCGATCATGCACGGCCGCTGCAGCGCAGGTATCGCCTGCCGCGCGATCCTGAAGACCATATGTGATTACGACTTCACGCTGGTCAACGGTTTCGACGTGCGTTTTTCGGCGCCGGTGTACCCCGGCGACATCCTGACCACGGAGATGTGGCAGGACCGCAATGTGGTGTCGTTTCGCTGTGTCGTCAAAGCGCGAAACGTCGTGGTGATCAATAACGGCAAGTGCACGCTGGCGGCCTGACGCACGCGGCACGCACACGGAGTCAGCCATGAATGAACGGGTCAGTATTGCGCTCAACGACCACGTCGCGGTCGTGACACTGAACCGTCCGGAGAAAAAGAACGCGGTCGATGCCGCGATGTTCGAGGCATTGACCACTGCGGGCGAAAGCCTGCGCGCCAATGCAGGGGTAAGGGCGGTGGTGCTGCACGGCGCCGGCGGCAATTTTTGCGCCGGCATCGATACCGCAGTATTCCAGGTTGCGGATGCGGGCATTGCGAGTGCGGAACGCATGCGGCCGCAAGGACAATCGCCTGCCAATTTCTACCAGGGCGCGGCGTATGTCTGGCAAACGCTGGAGGTGCCGGTCATAGCGGCGATCGAGGGGTATTGCTTCGGCGCCGGACTACAGATCGCGGCAGGGGCGGACATCCGATACGCACAGGCCGAGGCCAGGCTGTCGATCATGGAGGTGAAATGGGGTCTGGTGCCCGATATGGGCATCTCGGTCACGTTGCGCGACGTCATGCCTGTCGACCGAGTACGCGAGCTCGCGTACAGCGGTCGCATCGTCAGCGGGCGGGAAGCGCTGCAACTTGGCCTGGTAACTGCTGTCAGCGAAAACCCGTTCGAATCAGCGCTGGCGCTCGCCAACGAGATCGCCGCCAAATCTCCCGACGCCATACGTGCGGTCAAGGTCCTGACCGGGAAAGCCTGGTCGCAGCCACCGGCCGAAGCATTGCAGACTGAAGCACGCCTGCAGTTGGCCCTGATCGGATCGCCCAACCAGCAGGAGGCCGTCAAGGCGAACGTGGGCGGCAGGAAGCCCGAATACCGTGATGCGAACACATGAAATTTGTGCCATCGGGTTGTAAAATCCCAACAGGCGGGATGGAACTTGTTCCGGCCTGGGTGACTCCTAGACATGGTGAGTAACGAGCAGGCCGCAGAGCCTGCCGGGACTCAGCGATGCTGTTCACTGACGGTTGAGACAAACTTGAGAATCCGAACATCCGTTCTGGCTGTGCTGCTCGGTGTTGCCTGTGGCCTTGTGCTTGCCGGCGAAGCCTACAAGCAGTTTCCCGGTGCTCCACTCGATGAGCGCACCTTGCGTGCGCAGGAGCGCGTGGAGGAGCTCTATGCGCAGGGCGACTATGCGCGCGCGCTGTTGATTTCCGAAGAAGACCTGGCGCCAAAAGGCGACAAGTACGCTCAGTACACGATCGGTTACATGCACCTGAACGGCCAGGGTGTGCCGCAGAGCAATGCAAGGGCACTGGCCTGGTACCGGCTCGCCGCCGAACGCGGTGCGCCTGCCCTGGTCGAGGCGCGCGATTCACTGTTGAAGAAATTGGCGCCCGAAGAAATCGCGGAATCGAGCCGCATATTCGCCGACCTGTGGAAGGAGATGGGCGACAACAGGATCCTGCTGGAACTGATAACGGACGACCTCGCTATCCTGAAATCCAGGACCGGGACGCGCATCCCCGGGGCGGCATCCGGGCCACTGACTGTCATCGACATAGCCGGAACCGGCGCAGCCAACGAACGCTACTACCTGGACGTGCAGGAGCGAATGGCCACGCGCCTGGCGTACCTGAAGACCAATGTCGAAATCATCGACATACCGAGCAACGACAGCGACCCTGTCGTGCGGGGCCTCGAAGAGGATATGAAAAAGGTAATTGCCTCGCTCGAACTACCCTGACACCCTGCGCAATCCCCGGGTTAGCACGTCGGGGAAAGTCTCCAAGACCTGCATCGCCACGGCCGGATCGCCGTGAAACCACTTGGGTATCCAATTGATGGCGCCCATGATCGCATTGCCGGTCATGCGAACGTCGCAATCGGCAATGCTGCCGTCACGGATCCCGTTCGACAGGACTTGCTCGAAGCCCAGGCTGTGGCGGCGGGACACCGACAGGATCTCGTTGCGATGCGCCGGCTTCAGCGACGGCACTTCGCTCATGAT
This sequence comes from Woeseiaceae bacterium, assembly GCA_035457045.1. Taxonomy (GTDB): domain Bacteria; phylum Pseudomonadota; class Gammaproteobacteria; order Steroidobacterales; family Woeseiaceae; genus JAKEGN01. The sequence continues at coordinate 6,155 of DATICC010000202.1, forward strand.
GGCCACCGGTCCCGCGTCACCGACCATGATTTCGACATGGTTGCGTATATAGAGGAAGGCCTGCTCGAAGCCGTTGCCGCCTGACTCACGCGCTCTTTCCATGGCGCGCCGGCCGAGTTCCGCAGCGCGCAGGTAGCACTGGTACACCAGTTCTTCCTTGTTCCTTACATAGTAATAGAGGGCGGCATCGGTGAGACCGAGCTGGCGGGCCACGTCCTTGAGCGAAGTACCGCTGTAGCCCTTTTGATTGAAGCAGGCCGCCGCCGCGCGCAGAATCCGGTCGCGCTGAAACTGAAATCGTGTAGCGTCGGCGGCAATGGCCATTC
>DATICC010000203.1:0-3131 GCA_035457045.1 Woeseiaceae bacterium
CGTAAGGCCCGCCAGCTGGCGGGTTCGCCGATCTGCCGGGCGGCATGCGATGATGCCGCAATGCATGCTGCCGTGATCAAACGCCAACCGGACTACGAGTTCTCCGCCAGCCCCGCGGCAGGCGACACAATGCAGGTCGCAAGTGGCGTTCACTGGCTGCGCATGCCCCTACCGTTTGCGCTGGCACATATCAATCTCTGGTTGCTGGAAGATGGCAATGGCTGGACGATAGTCGACACCGGTGTTGCCACGGAAGATTCCCGGTCCGTCTGGGAACGGACCTTCACCGATTGCATGCACGGACGCGATCCGTCGCGGATCATCGTCAGCCACCTGCATCCGGATCACGCCGGCGGCGCAGGCTGGCTGGCCGCAAGGTTCGATATCCCGCTGTGGATGACGCGCGAGGAATACCTGTTGTGCCGCGTTCTGGTGGCCGATACGGGGCGCATGGCGCCGGAAGCCGGTGACCGTTTTTATCGCGGTGCCGGGTTTCCGCCGGAGGCGCTGCAGAACTACCACAAGGTGTTCGGTTTTTTCGGCAAGTTCGTCGCGCCATTGCCTGAGGCCTATCATCGAATCCGGGACGGCGATCGCATTGAAGTGGGTGGCCGTAACTGGGAGGTCATCGTAGGTCGCGGACATTCGCCGGAGCACGCCTGCCTGTTCGATGCCGAGCAGAACCTGCTGATTTCGGGGGACCAGTTGCTGCCTACCATTTCGTCCAATGTCAGCGTCTATCCCACGGAACCGGCCGCCGATCCGCTCGGTGAGTGGTTGCTGTCGCTGGCCGAACTGAAGCAACGCGTGCCGCAGGACGTGCTGGTGCTGCCGGCACACGGCAAGCCTTTTCGCGGAGCGCACGAGAGACTCGACGAGTTGATGGCAGGCCACCGGGCCAGCCTCGACCTGCTTGCCGAGTACTGCCGCGAACCGCGCCGCGCGATCGATACCTTTCCGGTGCTGTTCAAACGGGACATCGACAGGAACAACCTGATCATGGCAACCGGCGAATCGATTGCACACCTGAATTACCTGCTGTCGCGCGGGGTCCTGCAGGTCGAAACCGACCCGCAGGGCGTGCGCTGGTATCGCAGCATCTGAGTTGCCGCACGACAAAGCGGACGATTCGTGGAAGAATCGACCCGTTTTTGGCCCTCGAGATCCCCCATGCCCGTTCTGCACCCTGGCCGCCTGGCCCTGTTCCCGTACCTGCTCGTTTGCCTGCTAGCCTGTTCGCCGCCTGCCGAAAAGGTCGGTGTCGAGGACGCCGCACCCGCAACGCCAGCCCAGGCGGTCGCCCTGCACAAGGCGGCAGTGGCCATGCCCGATTCCTACGGCGCACAGGTCGCCGAGGACGTGTTAAGCGCCGGCGGCAACGCGGTAGATGCGGCGATTGCCGCAGGTTTCGCGCTGGCCGTGACCTATCCGGAGGCCGGCAACATCGGCGGCGGCGGATTCATGCTGATCCATTTCGATGGCAAGGCCAGTTTTGTCGATTATCGCGAGACAGCGCCGGCCGCCGCCCACCGGGATATGTACCTGGATGAAAATGGCGAGGTCATCGAAGGCGCGAGCCTTTTCGGCCACCTGTCCGTTGGGGTCCCCGGGACCGTGGCCGGGATGTGGGAAGCACACAAGCAATTTGCCACACGGCCATGGGAAGAGTTGCTGCAGCCTGCGGTGAAGCTGGCAAGTGAGGGTTTCATCGTGCCTGATTCCCTGGGCAGTGGCATGAAGTCCATGCAAAGCGAATACGCTGGCAAGACCAACTTCGATCGTTATTTCGCTCACATGCAGGCAGGCATGCTCTTCAAGCAGCCGGAACTGGCCGCAACACTCCAGCGAATCGCGACTCACGGACCGGACGATTTCTATCGCGGCGAGACCGCAGAGCTGATTGTCGCCGAGATGGCGCGCGGCGACGGACTTATCACGATGGAAGACCTTGGCGCCTACAAGGCCGTGTGGCGCGAACCATTGCGCGCGAATTGGCGCGATTCCGAAATCGTCTCCGCCCCGTTGCCGAGTTCAGGCGGAATCGCGCTGGTGCAACTCCTGAAAATAAGGGACTACATCGACCATCATTTCGAAGGCCTCACCCATAATTCCCCGCAATACATACACCTCGTTGCAGAAATCGAAAAACGCGTTTTCGCCGATCGCGCGGAGTATCTCGGCGATCCGGATTTCGTCGGCTCGCGGATCGATGAGCTTCTGAGCGAGGAGTACATGCAGCGGCGAGCGCTGGAGGTCAATCCGGAGGCGATTTCGATGGATGTCGGTTCAGGATCGGGCATTGAGGCACACGACACTGCCCATTATTCGATTCTCGACCGTTGGGGCAATGCGGTATCCAATACCTACACATTGAACATTAGTTTTGGCAGTGGCGTCGTCGTCGAGGGCGGCGGCTTTCTGCTCAATGACGAAATGGACGACTTCAGCGTAAAACCCGGCGTACCCAACACCTATGGTGTCGTCGGCAGCAAGGCGAATGCCATCGAACCGGGCAAGCGCATGCTCTCATCGATGACGCCGACCCTGCTGTTGAAAGACGGCGAAGTGGTGATGGTCATTGGCACGCCGGGCGGCTCGACCATTTTCACGTCGGTATTCCAGACCATCGTGAACATCATGGACTTCGGCATGACGCCGGCCGAGGCCGCCGCTGCCACGCGATTTCACCACCAATTGTTGCCGGCCGACCTGATTGTTTACAGTCCGTGCTGCCCGTTGCCGGCCGAGACGATATCGGCACTCAGCGACAAAGGCTATCGCGCGGAGCCGAACAGCTGGGAATTCGGCGACATGCAGGTCATCTACAAGGATGGAGCCGACATCGTGCCAGCCTCCGACCCGAGGAACCGCGGCGAATCCCGCGTCATCGACTGAACAACCGGCCAAAAAAGGTGTCAGGTCACTGCTGTGCCAAGATTGAGCTCAGGACAGTCACCGGGCTGGTCGTTTGTGGGATGGCTCCCTTCGGTCCGCTTAATTCCCACAAACGACCACCCCGGCAACTGTCCTGGGAGTCGGCGGAGAGTGCGTTCTCTGGCCGAAATGTTGGTCGCGCTCATTCAGCACGACAGTCGGGGGGAGGCCTGTGACGGGAATCAAGCGGACCGCAG
>DATICC010000204.1:0-3048 GCA_035457045.1 Woeseiaceae bacterium
CCCGCATCGCGGGCGACGCGATGACAGGAGCCGCGCCAGGTTCAAGCACCGCGTCGCCTGCAATGCAGGCTCCTACAGGGGCATTTCAAGACGGCGACACGTCGGCATGCCTTGCGAGCGAGTTAGGATTTCCGAGCGAGCAAGGCATGGCGGCGGGTCGCCGTCGTGCGACGCGGGTCAGGACAGGTGTCGCCCGGCGTCAGGCCTGGCCGGGTTCGTCGAAGATGGTTATGCCGTCGGCCAGGTGATCGCTCAGGCGGGCATGCAGCGGACTGGAGCGTGGAATATGCGCCAGAAGATACTGCATCTGGTCCGCCAGTACCCGGCGGCCCTTCAAGTAAATGTACTCTGCGTAGGTCGGGGTGAACGGTACGGCTATCAGTTGCATCTTTGCCTGCTCGGGGGTGCGCCCACCCTTGTGGTTGTTGCAACGGCGGCATGCCGTCGCAACGTTGTTCCACGCGTCCGTGCCGCCGCGCGACAAGGGGGTGATGTGGTCCCGCGTCAGGTCGCGCGTCTGGAAACGCGCTGCGCAGTAAAGGCAGATGTTTGCATCGCGTTTGAACAGCGTGCGGTTGTTGAGCGGCGGCACATACTGGTCACGTATGAAAGCCAGACCCTGACTGGTGCCGTTGGTTGCAACTATGGAACTGACGTCTATGGAACTGCGGCGGCCGCTGCAGGAACTGTAGCCGCCGAATACCGTGTACAAGCGCGTACCACAGGCGTACGCAACCTGTTCGGCATGGTACAGCCGGACCGCCTCGCGGTAGTCGATCCACTCCAGCGGCATGCCTGCCACGTCGGTTCGCAGAACCTGTTGTGAAAGGTCAGATGCAGCACCGTACAACATCAAATTGCTCCCGATTCAGGTCCGTATATTGCAGAACGGCATGAAAAAAGCAATTACGGACGCGGTTTGCGATTGTTGTGCGCTATGTCATTATTCGCCTTCCGCGTCACAGCCGATGTGACCTGGTACTGAAAATTCCCCTGTAATGGAGAGCATAAAATGCCGCTGACGGTTGGCGTGCTTAAGGAAACCCTGAAGGGTGAAACGCGGGTTGCGCTGACCCCGGAGATCACGGCCAAACTGATCAAACTCGGGGTGTCCGTCGTCATGGAACGCGGTGCCGGCGAGGCCGCCCAGATCCAGGATGCGGACTACCAGGGCGTGGAACTGACCGACGCGAAGGGAGTCCTGGCCAGGGCGGGACTGCTCGCGACCGTTCAGCCTGCAAGCGCAAATGCCGTGGGCGAATTGCGCAACGGCGCCGTCGTGGCCGGACTCATGTACGGACACATAAATAAGGAGTTGGTGCGCGCCCTGCAGCGGAACAACATCACCGGCTTTGCCATGGAACTCATTCCGAGAATTTCGCGTGCGCAAAGCATGGATGTTCTTTCTTCGCAAGCGGCGGCAGCGGGTTACCGTGCCGCGCTGATCGGGGCAACCACGCTCGACAAGTTCTACCCGATGTTGACTACCGCCGCCGGCACCATCCGGCCGGCGCAGGTCCTGGTCATCGGCGCCGGAGTCGCAGGTCTGCAAGCGATTGCAACCGCCAAGCGCCTCGGCGCGGTGGTCAAGGCCTATGACGTCCGCAGCGCCACGCGAGAGCAAGTGCAGTCGCTCGGTGCGAAATTCGTCGAGACCGGCGTGTCGGCCGAGGGCGAAGGCGGCTATGCACGGGAACTTACGGCGGATGAGAAGAAACAGCAGCAGGCCGCTCTGGACAAGGAGATCGCCGCATCCGACGTCGTCATCAGCACTGCCGCGATTCCCGGACGCCCGGCGCCGAAGATCATATCGGCTGCCGCCGCGCGCGCCATGAAACCGGGTGCAGTCATCGTCGACCTCGCCGCCGAGACCGGCGGCAACTGCGAACTCACCCGGGCAGGCGAGACGGTCGTCGACAACAAAGTAAAGATCGTCGGCCCGGTCAACCTGCCCGCGGCGCTCGGCCGCCACGCCAGCGAGATGTACGCACGAAACATCTATAACTTCCTGAGCCCGGCCATCGACAAGGGCGAGCTGAAGATCGACTGGGAAGATGAAGTTTTTGCGTCCTCCGTACTCACCCGCGATGGCGAAATAAAACACAAGGCGACCAGGGAATCGATCGAAGGAGGGGCATCGAGATGATTGACGGATTCATTGCACTCTATATCTTCATGCTCGCCGCGTTCGTCGGACACGAGGTGATCGGGCGGGTGCCGGCGATCCTGCATACGCCTCTGATGTCGGGATCCAATTTCGTGCACGGCATCGTGCTGGTCGGCGCGATGGTGGCGCTGGGCCGCGCCGAGACGCCGCTCGAAATGACCATAGGTTTCATCGGCGTATTCCTCGGCGCGGGGAATGCAGTCGGCGGTTACGTCGTGACCGAGCGCATGCTCGAGATGTTCAAGAGCAGCAAGGAGAAGAACTGATGGACGAGTTCGCCTCCATGCGTACGGTGATCGCCGCTTCGTACTTCATCGCCGCCATTCTTTTTATCTTCGGCCTGAAGCGCATGAGCTCTCCGGTGACTGCACGCGGCGGCATCGTGTGGGCCGGCGCCGGCATGGTCGTGGCCACACTGGTCACGTTCCTGTACCCGGGCATGACCAACTACATACTGATGATGATCGCCATCGGCCTTGGCGGAATACTCGCCTGGGTCAGCGGCAAACGCGTTGCCATGACCGACATGCCGCAGATGATTGCGCTGTACAACGGCATGGGCGGTGGCTCCGCGGCAGCGATCGCGGCTGTCGAACTGTTCGGCGGTGAAGAGCATGGCGCCATTTTCAGCATCCTCGCGGTGGCCGGCGGCATGATCGGCGCGGTGTCGTTCAGCGGCAGCCTGATCGCTTTCGGCAAATTGCAGGGCCTCATCAAGAAATCCATGCGCTTCAGCGGACAGCAGGCCGTGAACCTGGTGTTGCTGGCGGCGACCGTCATTACCGCCGGCGTGATCGTCGCACAGCACGGCGAAGCGAACCTCGTCGTGCTGTTCTTCATCCTTGCCCTCGTGCTCGGCGTGACCATGACCTTGCCGATCG
>DATICC010000205.1:0-6601 GCA_035457045.1 Woeseiaceae bacterium
GCCGGACAGGTCCACGCGGATCCGCTCCTCGCCCAACGCGATCTCGAAGCCGTCATGTCGCAATCCTTCCGCGTCCATGCGGCGGCTGACGCCCGCTTCGCGCATGAGATCGACGAAACCGTACTCGAGCACGCCGGCGCGTATCCGGCTGAGCACGTAAGCGGCGGAGCGCCGCTCGAGAATGACGTTGTCGATGCCGGCTTTGCCCAGCAGCTGACCGAGTAACAGGCCGGACGGTCCGGCACCAATAATTGCGACCTGGGTTCTCACCATACTCCGACAACGTATCGCCGTACTCCAACGGGCGGCATCCTGGGATCCCAACTCAACGGTCGTCAGCGAGGAGTTGCCGCAGCTCGAGTATACCTGCTCCCCGCCGGGGTAATGCCGCGCTGCGGAAGGCAAGGCCCGTTCACGCCCTCGCCCAGGTACTCCCCGGCTTATACTCGGATATGATTGCACGCGGGGCCTGAGAAGCAGCAGGCCGTCCTGCCCGCGGCCGAGCATGGTCCACGCGACGGTGCCAACAACAAGAATAAGAAGTGCCAGTGGAAAACAAATACCTGATCGCGGATCGAGAGGATCACTCGCTGACCGTCAGCCTGAAGGGCGGCTGGGTGCTGGCCAACGTGCCGGATCTCGAAGCCGCACTGGCCGGTGTGGACACCGGTGGCGCCAACGCCGTGACCTTCAAATGCGGCGGGCTGCAGGACATCGATATTGCCGGCGCGTGGGTTTTGTTCCGCAGATCACAGGAACTTGAATCCCGCGGTTCAAGCACAGAATTTCAGGGGTTCAAAGCGGCGCACTTCAAATTCCTGCAGAGCATCGCCGACGTCAACCAGCCGCCGACCGTCGCGCTCACCAATGTCACGACATCCTTGCCCCAGGAAACGGACACGACGCATGCCATCAAGGTCGCCGACATCGTTATTACCGACGACGGGCGCGGAGAAAACAAGCTGAGCCTTGGCGGCGCCGACGCGGAACTGTTCGAGATCGTCGGCAGCGAACTTTACCTGGCCGCCGGCGCCAGGCTTGATTTCGAGACAAAGCCGACCCTCGACGTTACGGTCGAGGTGGACGACGTCGCTATTGGCGCCTCGCCGGACGATACGGCACCGTTGTCGATCGCGGTCACCAGTGTCAACGAGTCGCCGGGCGCCGTTTTTGACAAGGCGGTTGGCGATGACAGGCCATCCGGTGAGGAACAGGACTTGCCCCCCGTCGAGGAGCCGCGCATACGGCACGGACTGGAATCACTGGGCCGGGCCACGACATCGGCATTGCAGGATGTCGGTTTCATCACGACGACAGTCCTGCAGGGTATCACCAGGCCCTCCGCGCTCGCTTTCCGCGAAACGGTGCGGCAGGTCTACCAGACCGGCGTGCAGGCGATTCCCATTGTTTGCCTGATCAGCTTTTTGATGGGTGTGGTTATCGCTTACCAGGGTGCGACGCAGCTCGCCAAGTTCGGCGCCGACGTGTTTGTCGCCGACCTCGTCACCATTTCCGTCCTGCGGGAGATGGGCGTGATCATGGCGGCCATCATGGTGGCCGGGCGTTCGGGCAGCGCTTTTGCCGCATCGCTCGGCGTCATGAAACTCAATGAGGAACTGGATGCGCTGCGCGTCATGGGGCTCAACCCGAACCAGGTGCTGGTGGCGCCGCGCGTGCTGGGCCTGATCGTCGCCCTGCCCTTGCTCACCGGGTTCGCGGATTTATCGGGGCTCGCCGGCGGCCTGTTCCTGAGTACGGTCGTGCTTGATGTTTCCATGGTCCAGTTCATGGACCGGGCGGCGGACAGCGCCGATCTGGCGACACTGCTCGTCGGCCTGGTGAAAGCGCCGGTGTTTGCCCTGCTGATCGGCGCGGTCGGCACGCTGCGAGGCCTGCAGGTCACGTCCTCCGCGGAAGAACTGGGGCGCCTGACGACGGCGGCGGTGGTCCAGGCAATCACGCTGATTGTCATAGCGGACGCCGTGTTTACCTTCATTTTTGTTCGCCTCGGAATCTAGATGGAAGCGGCCGTTTCAATCCGGAACCTCGTGAACGCTTTCGGCAGGCAGCGGCTGCACGATGATTTGTGCCTCGAGGTCATGCGGGGGGAGATACTCGGCATCGTCGGCGGCTCGGGCACTGGCAAGTCCGTGCTCATGCGCAGCATGCTTGGCCTGCGCAAACCGCAGGCCGGGGAAATACGCGTGCTCGGGCACGACGTTTACTCGTCAGAGCCCGGTCTGCAACAACGCTGGGGAGTGCTGTTCCAGAACGGTGCGCTGTTCTCTGCCTTGACGGTACGACAGAACGTGGAATTGCCCATCGCCCTGCATTCGGACATGCAGACCGCGACACGCCGTGAGCTTGCAGAACTGAAGGTTCGCATGACCGGCCTGTCCCGCAGCGCCCTGGACAAGTATCCGTCGGAGTTGTCGGGGGGAATGAAAAAACGCGCAGCACTCGCGCGGGCCCTGGCGCTTGAGCCCGACATATTGTTCCTGGACGAACCGACCGCGGGCCTCGACCCGATCGCCGCCACGAAATTCGACAACCTCGTTACTTATCTGCAGTCCAGCCTGAATCTTACGGTGATCATGGTGACCCATGACATGGACAGCCTGTTCGGCATCTGCGATCGCGTGGCGGTGCTGGTGGACAAGAAGATCGTGGTCGGTGCACCGGAGGACATCGTGCAGTCGCCCCACCCCTGGATCCAGAGTTACTTCAACGACCCGCGTGCCATCAGGGCACGACAGAAGGAGAATAATAATGTACGAGCGAACTAACTATCTTGCGGTCGGAGTCTTCGTTCTGCTTGGCAGCATCGTGCTGTTTGCCGTCGGCTTCTGGGTCAGCGGGGTTGGCCAGACTGTACCGACGTCGCAGTACGCCGTCATCTTCGAGCGTGACGTCAATGGCCTGAGCGAAGGTAGCCCGGTACGATTCATGGGAGTCGATGTGGGCCTGGTCACCACCATCCAGTTGTTTCATGAACAGCGCACGGCAATAGAAGTCCGGATCGAGGTCGCCAGTTCCACGCCCGTGGACAGCGGTACCTACGCGAGCTTGGGATACCAGGGCATCACCGGTGTTGCTTTCATCAATCTCGCCACCGATGCCGGTGTGCATCAGCCGCTTGCCGTAACCGCAGGGCAAGAGTATCCGGTGATACGGACGCGCGATGTCGGCATCGCCGCCCTGCTGAATTCAGGGCCGGAGGTGCTGGCCCGGGTCAACGACGTGCTCGACAGTACCGGCCAGCTGCTGGACGAGAAAAATCGCGACGCCGCAACGCAGATACTGGAGAATCTCGAACAATTGACCGGTGCGCTTGCCGGGCAACGGGATGCCATGGCAGCCGTGCCCGCGCGCATGAACGAATCGCTGGACAAGTTGCAGGATACACTTGAGCTCGTGTCCGAACTTGCCGCGGAGACGAAACCGGAGCTGGTGGCCAGTATGCAGAATCTGAGGCATGCGACGGACAACCTGGCAAGCGCCAGCGGGCGCGTGGAGCATTGGCTGGTGGAGAACGATGCGGCCATCGACAGTTTTCTCTCCGACGGCGTCGGCGAAACGGCCGCGCTCGTGACGGATACGCGAGCAGCGATGCGTGAACTGCAGAAACTCGGCGCCGAATTGCGGAGCAATCCGTCCCGGATGGTACACCGGCCGAAGCTTGAGCCGGTCGTGGTTGCACAATGAGAAAATGCTTGCTGGTGTCGCTTTGGATTGCCTGGGCGTCGGCCCTCGGCGGATGCGGCGGCATGCTGACGTCGGATCAGCCGCCCGAGCATGTGTACTGGCTGGAGGCTGTCGAGCTGCAGCTTGGCGAAGCACCAGCAGGCGGTTCACCCGATCTCATCGTCGCCGTTCGTGCCCTGCCAGGCCTCGACACGGACCGGATCCTGGTGAAGGAACCGGGCGCGCGCATGAACCATTACGCCGGCGCGCGCTGGCCCGATCACCTTCCGGAGGTCCTGACCGCCACGCTGCGCCTGTCGCTCGAGAGCAGCGGCCGTTTCAATCGCGTCAGCAGCGGCGCACAGGTCCGGCGCACGGAATGGTCGCTGGATCTCGAGTTGCGTGAGTTTTTCGCCGTCGTCTCGACGCCGGGTGTGCCGCCCGCGGTACACGTCAGTCTCGCTGGCCACCTGGATTGTGGCTCGGGCGATTTCGCAGTAAGTTCCGCGGCCACAGCTCTCGCACAGGCCGACAAAATGTCTGCGATCATCGCTGCTTTTCAGAGTGCCACGGACGAGGCATTGTCCGGTTTGGGCGAACAACTCGAGGCGCGTTGTTTCCCGCAGCAGCCTCTGTCAGACGCCGAAACGAGTGTAAAATAGCGACAGTACGTGGGGTCGTAGCTCAGCTGGGAGAGCGTCGCGTTCGCAATGCGAAGGTCGGGAGTTCGATCCTCCTCGACTCCACCAATCACGATAAAAGCAAAGCTGAGCCCGCAACACACCGATGGCTGCAGCGGCTCAGGCAAGCGGTGCCTGCTTGTTGTGCCATGCGGTAGCCTGCTCGTAGGCTTGAGCCAGTGCAAGCACGGAAAGCTCACCGAGCGGTGGACCGCTGATCTGCAAACCGATGGGCAGCCCTGAGCGGCTGAAACCGCAGGGCACGGAGATCGTCGGGATACCGAATATGTTGAACGGAAATGTATTGCGCACCGAAGGCTCGGCCCCGGAGGCCTCGGCGGGATTCTGCGCATTGCGAATCTTCTCGGGAAGTCCTGGCGCCGTCGGTGTGACGATGATGTCGATATCCGAAAGCGTTGCCGCGATCGCATGCCTTGCGATTGCAAGTTTCCGCCGTTCCTCGATGTAACTCGCGGCGGAAAATTCGCCTGCCGCCAGGAGTCGCTCGAGCGTGACGCGGTCATAGAGCCGGTGGTTGGCCGGGTCGGACAGGTAGCGCTCGTGATAGGCGTACGCCTCTGCCAGCAGTACCGTGAAATCCGCCATTGGTGGCAATTCGATGTCGTGGAAAGTTGCTGTCAGGTCCTCCAGTACGTCGAGGGCCGCGACGACGGCCGATTCGACGTCGCTGTCGAGTTCATCGTAATAAGGCGATCGGGCGATGCCGATCCTGAGCTGCGTCGTGTTGCGGTTCAGCGCACTGGCATAGTCCGGAATATCCGCGCGGAGGCTCACCGGATCGAGTGCGTCGAACCCGGCAACGGCCTGCAGGACCTGCGCGCTGTCTGCAACGGTCCGCGTCATCGGACCGACATGATCCAGCGACTCGGCAACCGGAACGATGCCGCGGATGCTCGCGAGACCGTGCGTCATTTTCAGCCCCACGATTCCGCAATAGGCGGCCGGTAACCGGATCGACGCCAGCGTATCCGTACCGAGTGCGGCACAACACAGTCTCGCCGCAACTGCCGCCGCGGAACCGCCCGATGAGCCGCCCGGGATATGCTCGAGATTCCACGGGTTGTGCACCGGCCCGAAGTGCGAGATCGAGGAGGTGCCGCCATAGGCAAACTCGTGCATGTTGAGTTTGCCGAGCAGCACCGCGCCAGCCTCTTTCAGTCGCCGATAGACCTCAGCGTCGGCAGCCGGTACTCGATCGGCAAAAAGAGCGCTGGCCGCGGTCGTGCGTACGCCCGCGGTGTCCATATTGTCCTTGAGCGCAATCGGAATCCCGTGCAGCGGGCCGCGCCAGTGGCCGGCATCCAGCTCTGCGTCAAGCTGCCGCGCCTGCTCCAGTGCGAGATCTCCGGTCACCGTGACGTACGAGTTGATACGGGGGTCCAGCTCAGCAATGCGCGCCAGGTAGGCGCGAGCGAGTTCCGCTGGAGAAATCTTCCGCGCACGGATCTGCAGGGACGCTTCGCTGAGCGTGAGATCCGTCAGATCGGAGACGTCGGAATGCACCCGTGCCGCCGCCAGCAGGGCCGTCCCGGACAGCCCGCCGATGAATGCCCGTCGTGTAACCATGCGCTCCCCCCTGGTACAGATACCGGAATCCAGCATGCGCCAAGAAGCACGCCGAGGAAACAACTGTAGGGTCAGGGCAATGTCCGATATGCAAGGCAATCGGACTGGTAAGAGCCGACCCACAACTGCGCGCCGACAATAACAGCAGCAGACGCGCCGTTGAAGGTGGGGTCCGGCGGCGATCGGGAAATGACGCGGAAGTCCATCGATTCGGGATCCAGTTCGGCCACAACCGTACCGCGGTGGCACTTCATCTCGTCGGCCTTGCCATCAATGACCTTGCGCGTGCCGCCGCAGGCGGGCTCATCGTAAACCATGCCGGCCGTCAGCAGGCGTCCGCCATCCCAGTGGATGTTGTCCGGCATGAATCCCGGCGCGACGGACTCGAGCGGCGGTGCGCCGGGATCGTGCCTCGAGTATCGAAGGACGGCATGGCGACCGAATGCGACCACGAAGAAGCCGCTGTCATCGGCAGCCGTCTCGATGCCGTTATTCCCAGGCAGTTCGGTCCCTGGAATGAGTTCGAACCCGGAACTGCCGGGCCGCCATTGATAAACACCTCCGGTGTTCCGTCCCTCGACAAAATCGGCAAAGGTATTGCCGGGGTGCACCAGCACCGTTATCAGCAAGGTGCCATCGGCGTAGGAAGC
>DATICC010000206.1:0-3485 GCA_035457045.1 Woeseiaceae bacterium
TCCTTGCCCGCCCCGTCGACACAGGCGGCGAATGCCGCCGCGAGTTCGGCGGGGCCGTCGTTTTCGGATACCGCCGCAAATCCCTGCTCGGCAACCCAGGGCGAGTGCTCGTATACGGCGCCGTAACGCGCAACGAACGCCGCAAGGTTCCTGGATGCCCCGCGTTTCACGAAGCAATTTCCGCGGGACAGTATTTGTGCCAGTGACTGGCAATATCGATGCGTCGCGCAATCCACACTTTCTCTTTTGTCGCCACGTAGTCCAGAAAGCGTTCGACTGCCGCGGCGCGCCCGGGACGGCCGGCCAGCCTGCAATGCAGGCCGACCGACATCATCTTCGGTTGATCGGCGCCTTCGGCGTACAGCAGATCGAATGTGTCTTTCAGGTATTCGAAAAACTGCTGCCCGGAGTTGAATCCCTGCGGCGTCGCAAAGCGCATGTCGTTCGCATCGAGCGTGTAGGGAACCATGAGCTGCGCTTTGCCATGCTGGTAATCCCAGTACGGCAGGTCATCCGCGTAACTGTCGGCGTTGTAAACGAAACCGCCCTCCTCCACGACCAACCGGTGCGTCGCAGGACTGCAACGGCCAAGGTACCAGCCCAATGGACGCTCGCCGCAGACCGACTCGTGCACCACAATCGCCTGTCGCAGGTGATCGCGCTCCACGGATTCGGCTATCGCCTGGTAATCAATCCAGCGATAGCCGTGACTCGCGATCTCCCAGCCGGCCGATTTCATGGCCGCGACTACCGGCGGATTTCGCTGCAACGCCATGGCCACGCCAAACACCGTCACCGGCAAACTGCGTTCCGTGAACCGGCGATGCAGACGCCAGAAGCCGGCACGCGCACCGTATTCGTAGATCGACTCCATGTTCATGTGCCGTTGCCCCGGGTATGCGCTTGCACCGACGATCTCGGACAGGAACGCTTCCGATGCCGCGTCGCCGTGCAATATGCAGTTCTCCCCGCCTTCCTCGTAATTGATTACGAACTGCAGCGCTATTCTTGCGCCGCCGGGCCAGTGCGGATCCGGGTACTTCCCCGAATATCCACGGAGGTCTCTCGGATAGGCGGCATCGATAACCGCTTTTGTTTTTTTTCTCTTCATTCCCGTCCTGCGCCGCCGCGATACCAGGCATCGATCAGTTGCCGCTCATCTTCGCTGATTTCCGTAAGGTTGCCGATAGGCATCGCTTTCAGCACCACCGTCTGCTGGTGTATGCGCGGTGCTTCATCGAGGATCTGCTGATCGGTATCGAGCAGCACGCCCGCAGGCGCCGCGGGGAATGCGGGGTGCGTCGGCGCAAGCGAATGGCAGGTCGCGCAGCGCTCGCGGATGACCGGCCGTACGTCCGCGAGCGTCACTGCGGTACCCGATGCAGGGCGCGCTGAATTCGGCAGCAGCGCGATCACGACCAGCGCCAGGGCCAGCGTCGCGATGAGCAACGGCACCGGGCTCGCCCTGCCCTTGTGGCGTTGCACGAAGTATACCCGGATCAGCGCACCGGCCAGCGAAATCGCCAATAATATCAGCCAGTTATATTCACTGCTGTAGGTCATCGCGAAGTGGTTGCTGGTCATGGTGAACAGCACCGGCAGGGTAAAGTAGGTGTTGTGCACCGAGCGCTGCTTGGCGCGGACGCCGGGTGCCGGATCCGGCCTTTCACCCCGCGCGGCCGCCGCGACCATTTGCCGCTGGCCGGGAATGATGACGAAGAACACGTTCGCCACCATGATGGTTCCGAGCACGGTCCCGAAATGTATGTACGCGCCGCGCCCGCTGAACAGCGCGCACAGCCCGAACGCCAGCAGGCCGCAGAGCAGGAACAGGATGGCTGCCAACCCGCCCTCGTGCCGGCCGAGCGGTGAACGGCACAGCAGGTCGTAAACGAACCAGCTGCCGGCAATGATGAGCGCGGCAATGCCGACTGCACCAGGCGCGCTGAGATCTGCAACGGAACGGTCGATAAGATAGATGTCGGCGCCGTACCAGTAGATCAGCACCAGCAGGAACATGCCCGAGATCCAGGTCCAGTAAGCCTCCCACTTGAACCAGTGCAGCGTGGCCGGCAGCTCGGCCGGCGCGACACGGTACTTCTGTGCGTGATAGAAGCCGCCGCCGTGTACCGACCAGAGCTCGCCGCCGACGCCTTTCGCGGCATCGGCCGCGGATACCGGCGCCTCCAGGTGATCATCGAGCCAGATGAAATAGAAGGACGAACCGATCCAGGCTATGCCAGTGATCAGGTGGATCCAGCGGCCCAGCAGGTTCAACCAGTCTAGAAAATACGCTTCCATTTCATTCTTGTAGTTGTTCCGGCGTTACGCCGCCGCATCGTTCCGCATCACTTGCCGCCGCGGTCGGAAACGACAGTCAGCGGCGGCCGCCGTCGATCATAACCCTGCGCCTGCAAGTGAGCGTCCCTGGTTTCGAGCAACTCGGCCGCCAGGGCAATAGCGATTTCTGCCGGCTTCTTGCCGCGGATACCGGCGATGCCGATCGGGCAGGTCAGCCTTTCCAGCGCCGTTGGCGGCAGGCCGGCATCGCGCATGAGTTTTTCGAAGCGGCGCCGCTTGGACAGCGAGCCGATCAGCCCGCAATAGGCGACGTCCTCGCGCTGAAGTACCCGGTGGCAAATCGCGTAATCCAGGGAGTGGCTGTGCGTCATTATGAGGTAGTACGAACCCGTTGGCATGGCCGCGACTTCGAGCACGGGGTCGGTGCATTCGACGCGGCTCACACAGTCCGGCAGTCTGTCCGGAAAAATGTTGCGCCGGCTGTCAATCCACCGGATGTGGCAATCGATGGCGGACAGGGCAGCCACGCTGGCCGAACCCACGTGGCCGGCGCCAAAAATCGCGATGTTCATGCCGGCCTCTCTCACCGGTTCGAACAGCAACGGCTGGCCGGACAGCTCCACGCTGCAGGCGCCGCGATGCGGGTCGCGCAGCAGGTCCCGGGCGAAAATCAGGACCTCCGGCGGCACCGCGGAGCGGCTTGCGCCGGCAATGCCATTCACCGATACCAGGTAGCGTTCGTCCAGCGAGGTGATCAGGACGACGGGTTCACGTGCGCCATACAGGCGCAACAGTTCGTCGAACCAGCGGCACTCGCCGGCAATCTTCTCGAACAGGACCTCGACCACGCCGCCACAGCATTGCCCGAGGTTGGCGCCGAGCGGAAAACGCCTGCGGAAACGGACCGGTTCCACTACGTCCCGCACATTTCCCTGCGCGTTTTCCCGCACGGATCCTCGCTCCATTCCTCGCTCGAATCCCCGCGCATTCTCCCGCAACAATTCCGCCGCTATGCCTGCGCACTGGTACTCCAGTTGGCCGCCGCCGATCGATCCGCTGCAAGCCTGCCGGGTCACGATCATCTTTGCGCCGACTTCCCGGGGTGCCGACCCGCGAACGCCTGCCACGGTCACGAGCACCAGCGGTGAGCGCTCCGCGCGCAAGGCACGCATCTGCTGTATCCA
>DATICC010000207.1:0-3526 GCA_035457045.1 Woeseiaceae bacterium
CGCCACCACCGACAGCAGTATCGCCGTCGGCACATCGACACTGACGCCCAGGGTGTGCGTCGCCGCCAGAGTCAGTACGGTTATGGTAATGGCCGCGCCTTCCATGTTCACAGTAGCGCCAAGCGGTATGGATACTGCGTAGGTATTCCGGTCCAGCCCTAGCTTTTCGCACAGCGCGAGATTGACCGGGATATTGGCAGCCGAGCTCCGGGTAAAGAATGCGGTCACGCCGCTTTCACGCAGCGCGACGAGGATGATCGGGTAGGGATTCCGGCGGATTTTCACCCAGACGATCAGCGGATTGACAACGAGGGCCATTAAAAGCATGCAACCGAGCAATACGGTCAGCAATCGCGCATAAGCCGCCAGCTCGGACAGGCCGGATGCCGCGAGTGTGCCGGCGACGAGACCGAAGATGCCGACGGGCGCCAGGCGAATGACGATGCGCACAATTGAGGTCACGGCGGACGCCACGTCCGTCAGCATGTCCCTGCTCGCTTGTGAGGCATGGCGCAGGCCGAGGCCGAGTGCGACGCCCCACATCAGGATGCCGATGTAATTGCCGGTGATCAGCGCGTTCACCGGGTTGTCGACGAGTTTGAACAGCAGGTTCTTCAGGACCGCGACGATGCCCTGAGGCGGCACGACATCCAGTTCCGCCAGCTGCAGCGTCAGCGTGCTCGGGAATGCGAGGCTCATGACCACCGCAAGCACGGCGGCGCTGAACGTGCCAACCAGGTACAGCGCGATGATCGGGCGTATCCGCGTCGGGTGCTGGTGCTGTTGATTGGCCAGGGCGGCAGCCACCAGCACCAGTACCAGCACCGGGGCCACGGCTTTCAGGGCCTGTACGAACAGGTCGCCGAACAGCATCGCCCTCGCGGCACCTTCCGGCCAGATGAAGAGCAACGCGAGGCCGGCAACGATGCCGATGCCGATCTGTGCTACAAGGTTGCCGCTTGCGAGGCGTTCGAACAATGATTGGGTGGACATGCCATTCTTCTTGATTGGTTGCTTGAGGCCGGATGCATTGTGCCAGAGTTCGGCCTCAGTCATGCACGGCGCCGCGTCTCCCGCGACCCGGATTCGAGCGCGGCTATCAGCAACGAGAACAGTTCGTACTGCGAGCTGATGCCGAGTTTCGAGAACACGTTGCGCTTGTGCACCATGACCGTCCCCGGTGCAATCTTCAGTTCTCGCGCGATCGATTTGGACGAATAGCCGCGCAGCAGCAGCTGGCTGACCTGGCGCTCGCGTTCGGTGAGCACGGATTCCCCGAACTGTTCGAAACACTCGGTGAGCCGCCGGTGCACGCGATCGTCTGACGCATGCTGCCCGGCGCTCGATGCCCAGTCCCTGCCGATGCGTTGCAGCGCCGCGCGAACCAGTGGTTCGATGACTTGCAATCGCGACAGCTCCACCCTGCTGAAGAGGCGGGTACGTTTGCCGATCACCAGCACCAGCGTGGTCTTTCGCGACACCGGCAGCAGGTAATCCATTTCGTCCAGCAGGTGCGTGCGCTCGCAATACTGCTTGTAGTATTCGCTGGCGCGAAATCGGTCCGGCAGCTGGTCGCGAAAGCGGTACAGGCCCGGCTGGTTCGCGCGCAAGGCAAGCTGGTAGAGGGGATCGAGCAGGTACGGACCTGCGAGGTAACGTTCGAGGTAATGCTTGCGGCCGGCTGGCTCCAGCGTGTGATGCACGACGTCCGGCCTTGCATCGCTGTGTATGGCGAGGAGACAGGTGCCCTCATGATCGACCACGAGGCCGATTGCCGCAACCAGTGCATCCGCAATCGCTTTATGATTCGTGCCGGCGACGATGCCGGCGACGGCTTCGTGCCATTCCCTGGAATTGAACTTGCTGCGCACCGTTGTGCCTGCTCAGACGGCCCGTTTCGCCGTGGGCTCCATGCCCGCAATACGCTCTTCCGCCTCGAGCGAGCTCCATATCTCCTGCACCCAGCGACGAATCTGCAGCGATTCCTGCCAGCGGTCGGAGAGTTCTCTCCGCTGGCCATCGGTAATCGCATACGGCGGAGGCCCCAGCTCGCACAGGAACACGAGCGTTGCATCGTCGGCATTGCGTTGCCGCCAGAGGCGCATGCCTTCCCGCCACCAGTCCTTGAAAATTTCGACCCACACCTGGTGCTGCGGAAACGCAATTTGCACCTGGACCTGCTCGCGGCTCGCAATGCGACCCTGGAAACAATCGGACCGCTCCAGTATGCGGCGGATGTAGTCCTGGTCGCGCTCCGGAACGGGGTGGCGCAACTCGCGGTCGACGACGACATGCGAGAGATCGGCACATAGTCGCATTTCAGGAACAGATTCAATGACTTGAAGAGTGTAATACAGATCGTTCAGGAGGCTGTCTCGGTGCGTTTCAAAGAGCAGCGGCAGACCCATCGTTTCGGCGTCTTGCATCCAGCGGTAAACGACCGGCACGGCATCGGCGACTGCAATCGGCATGACGCCGCCGATCACGTTGACCAGGCAGGCATCGAATTCCTGCGCGAGCTCGAGCAGCGGTTTGAGATCTTCCACCCGGTGCGGAAACGCATTCACCATGCAGCCGAGCGCGTACTTCTCGTAGTGCGGCAGGTACCGCCGGAACTCATCGATTTCGTGCGCGGCCGGATCGATGCACATGCCATCGAAGCCCGCCTCAGCGACCATGCGGAAATTCTCGTCGATCGATCGCTCGGGCAGCTCCGGGTGCCGCAGCTCCATGCCCCAGAGCGACTGATAGACGGCGAGCTTCTGCATGCCTTGCGCTAGAACGAGGTCAGGAACGAGGCAGCATTGCCGCCGTAGACTTCGGCGCGCCTTGCCGCCTGCAGGTAGTCGCGACCGAAGGGTTCATTGCCGGTGTGGTTGCCGACGATGCGCCGCACGCGCTGCTTGTGAAATATCTTCAATTGCGCCGACAGGGGAATGACGAGTTCCGGGTTGTCACCGAAAAGCTCACGGTGTTTGGCCGGCAACCGGTACCAGGGCACTTTCATGTCCGCGTGGTGCGCATTGTGCCAGCCGAAATTCAGCGTCAGCCAGTTCGGCCGCTCAAAGCGAAACGAGTGCGGATTACTGAAGGTATGTTCCTGCTCCCAGGCGTAATCGCCCTTGCGCGGCGGCTTGCCGAACTCGAACAACGTCAGGTTGTAGCTGTAATCGTGCTGCACGCTGTCCATGAAGCGCAGCACCGTCATCATCAGCAGGTACGCAACGGCATACAGCAAGGCCGTCTTGGGGAAGAACCAGCATAGTGCGAGGAACAGGCCGCCGCGGATCAGGATCACGGTGACGTTTCGCCGCCGCTGGTTGCGCCGCTGCGGAATGATGAACGAGGTGAATACCATGATGCCATGCATGATAAGGTCGTGCGCCGGGATATAGAACCACTCGAGTACCCGTGTAACACGCAGTACCGCCGGGTGTTCGCGGAAGAATCTTTCGTAGTCGAACCATACGACGTCATCGACATCCACGTGATGCCGGAAATGCTTGTAACGTATGTCTTCATAGGT
>DATICC010000208.1:0-2334 GCA_035457045.1 Woeseiaceae bacterium
AGCCAGTAAATTCTTCAGTGGCGCCATGCTTGCGGCGCGTCATTCGCGCTGGTTGCTGCTATTGGCGGTCATCGTTCCCGTCAGTGCCGTGTTCATCAGAAAACGAAGCGGGCTGCCGCCTGGTCAGTAACCAGTTTTCCGAAATTCGACGTCGAGTGTTTTGCCTTCCTGCTATCGAGCGATGGCAATACAACCCTTGTGTCATGAAACACGTGACGGATACTGCGCGTCGCTGGTCTCGGTTAGAATGTCCCGGAATGGCTGCGGTGGTGCTATCCGTCTATGACAGCTGAGAATTGGACAACGATGGCGAGCCGTCTCAATTGGCGTTTTCTGCTTGGCGAATTCGTCGTCATCGTGGTCGGCGTCCTCATGGCGCTCTGGGTGGATGAGCTCCGGGAAGCCCGCGCCAATGCGGCGCTGGAAGTCGAGTACCTGGAGTCGTTCGTGGTCGATCTTGACGCCGACCTGGCTCAATTCGACGAGGCCGAGGCGTGGATGCGCAGATCGGAAGCGGCCGCGGCGACGGTGCTCGCGCTGTATGAGGGATCGCCGCCGACAGAGGACGTGGCCGACCTGGTTGCGGCGGTCGAGACCGCGGGTTGGCAGTATTGGCCCTCCATCACTCGAAACACGATCGACGACCTGCGGTCGACGGGGAATTTTCGCCTGATCCGGGACCCGGTTCTGCGGAGGGCGATCTCCTCCTACTACACGACTATCGAAAACGTCAGCATCCCCAATGCAAATATGCGGGATCGGATATGGGCCCAGTATGACGCCCGCGTCATGAACGTGCTGAGGCCCGGTGTGCGGCTGGCCGTGCTGCAGCGGCCGGAAAGTTTCGGGCACGGGATCAGCTCGGACGCCCTCCAAGCCGCTGAACTACCGACTGTGGAGGAGCTGATCGCGGCACTGAAAGCATACCCGGAGCTCGAACTCGCAGCAGCCGAGGTTCTCTACCAGACCATCAACACCCGTGCGGGGCTCGGGGGGATGCGGCGGGTGGCACTGGAACTGAAGGCCACGCTCGAACAAGGATTGGTCTCCGGTAACTAGCCGGGACGTCCGAGGCTCAGGAATGGCCGGATGGAGCATTCGGATTACCAACCCTCGACCTTGGTAGCTCTCGGGATTCTTGTTGCAATCGGAGTCTCATTATCGGCAGCCTCCATGACATCCATGTCGCAGCTGGAGCTTGGCGGGTACGGGATGGCCGCTGGCATGTTTGTGGCGATCACCGTCTGGATCGCCTTGCCGATTGAGTCGCAACGAGCGTCCTTGCCGTACGCGGCCTGGTTAGCCTCCGCCGTCTCAGCCGGCCAGGTTGATCATGGCGTACAAGCGCCGCCTGACAAGCCGCTGCAACGGGCGCCAGTAAGATTCTTCGGCTTACAAAAACGGAGAAGTGCTGTGAGAAAGACAATCACCTTGAGCAGTAGATCGTGCTGCCTGGCTTTCCTGGTACTGGCAGCCTCTCCTGTGCCCGCCAATGCTCAGCCGTCGGCGAATATTCACCAAGCCACCCTGATGGAGCCGGGCCAGGCAACGGAGGAGGTCTCCACGGACGAGCTCAGGAGTATTCTTGCGGAGAAGAGTGCGACGGTCTTTGACGCACGCCCGTTCAATGAGTATGCAATGAGCCATATCCCGGGCGCGGTCAATGTGTCGGCCAAATCGGGAGTGCCGATATCACTCTATGTCTCGGATGTCGCCGAAATCGGGCGCGTTGTGAGTGGCAACAAAGCGGCCCCGATAGTGCTGTACTGCAACGGGCCCTTTTGCGGAAAGAGCAAGCGACTGGCCGCTGAACTTCGCGATGCCGGTTACACGAACGTCCGCAGGTATCAACTGGGCATCCCCGTCTGGCGGGCGCTCGTCGGGTTGACGCAGATCGAGCCGGAGGCGCTCCGGCATGTGATCGAGAACGACCGGACCGCGGTGTTCATTGATGCCAGGGGGGCCGCGGGGTTTGCTGCAGGCAGCGTTGCGCAGGCGCGCAATATTCCGCAAAGCGGGCTCAAACCAGGCAAGGATGTTGGTGAGATCAAGGCCGCCAAGGATGATGGACGCCTGCCGATGGAAGACCACAACACGCGCATCATTGTCTTTGGTAATACCGCAGAACAGGCGAAAGCCGTGGCGGAAGCGATTGCGAAGGAGGCTTTTCACAACGTGTCTTTCCTTGACGCGAGCCTTGAGCAAGTAAAATCGGCGCTGCAACCCTAGCGCGGCTGCAAGGAGTACGGAATGCGGCCCCTGCGGCATTCCATCAACGTCACCCTGGACGGATGCTGCGATCACCGTGCAACGATCCCCGACCAGGACATGCAT
>DATICC010000209.1:0-2109 GCA_035457045.1 Woeseiaceae bacterium
GTTTCACCCGGCACCCACAGCCGTGAGGTATTGCAGTCGGCCGGTTTCAGCGCCAACGAGATCGACGAACTCGTGCGTTGCGGCGCCGTCGTCTGTGCCGACTGAAAAACGACGGTGCGGCGCCAGATACGCTGCCCTTCAATCGAAAATTGTCCTCTTTCGCAGGCGGCAACGGCGGTACAATCTGGCCGCAAAGCGATCCCGAAAACAGAACAATGCGCCGGCGCGGATCGAGCTATCGAAAAAGACCCGACGCGGAGAAAAAGAATGAGCGAACAGCAACAGGACGTCGAAGCGGCGCCGGCCGCCCAAGCCCGCAAACCCGTGTTTACCAAAGCGCGCGTGACAGCTGCTGCCATCGGCCTCGGTGGCATGGTGCTCGGATCGATCGTCGGCATTGGCGTACAGAAAGGCGTCCAGAGCACCGGCATCCTCGGACCATCGGTCGAGGCGCTGATTGCTGCGCAGCAGTCCAATTTCAATGACATCAACGCGCGGCTCGATGAGCTCAAGAATCTGCCGGTCGACAAGGAAGTAAAGGCCGGACTCGACGAACTCGGGAGAGTGCTCGCCCGCCAGGACGAGCTGGCCCGGCAGGCAAATGCGGAAATCGCCTACCTCGCCGACCAGGTGGCGAGCATGCGCGAGCAACAACTGGCGGAGTCGGGTTTTTCCGGCGGAGCCGACTTCTGGCTGAAGAGCGGCGAGAGCGTTACGGTCGGCCCGGAAAGGCAGGTCTTCGGGCTACTGGGCGCACGCGCCACGATTGCCGACATCAATCTCAGCGGCTCGCGCAAGCGGGTCGCGGTGGGTGATGCGATTCCGCTGCCCGGCGAACAAAGCGCGTGCACCATATTCTACAAGCAGGCGACGCCCCGCGCGGATGGCCGCATAGGATTCGACCTGAACTGCAGCTGATTCCCGGTGACCTGCCGGACCGTCGCCACCTGGTAATGATTCAGGCCCGGACGCAGGGAGATTTTTCTGGCTAACAAGAAACGCAGTACCCGAATCAGGAAACCAACCGCACCGGGTGACGCGCCGGGTACGCTGATCGCGCCGGCCGGTTCGCCCTACCCGATTTTCGACATCATTGCCTATGGCCCGGCCGAAATCGTCGAGCTGAATGGCGCCTCGCTGGACGACGTCCGGCGCGTTTGCAAGTCGCAGCCGATAACCTGGGTCAATGTGTCGGGCCGCGGCGATGCGGAGCTGATCCGCCAGGTCGGCGAGATCTTCGGTCTGCATCCGCTCGCGATGGAAGACCTGATGAACCTGCACCATCGCCCCAAGGTCGAGGAATATGAAGACCACGTATTTCTTGTCAGCCAGTTGTTTTCACCCGGCCCGGATATCGTACCGGAGCAGATCGCATTGTTCCTCGGCAAGGACTTCGTCCTGTCCTTCCAGGAGACGCCCGGGGATTGCTTCGGCCCGCTGCGCGAAAGGATCCGGCAGGGCAAGGGCCGTGTGAGGACTGCCAGGGCCGATTACCTGTTCTACGCTTTGCTGGATGCAATCGTCGACCAGTTCTTCCCGGTACTGGAGCGCTACGGCGAGTCACTCGAAGCCATCGAGGAGAAAGTGGTAACCGCGCCGGATTCGCGCCAGATTGCGACGCTGCACGACATGAAACGCGGCCTGCTCACCATCCGCCGCGCCATCTGGCCGCACCGCGAAATGCTGAACGCGATGATTCGCGATGAGAATCCGCAGATCTCGGATGACACGCGACTCTACCTTCGGGACGTCTACGATCACACGATAAACCTCATCGACATCGTCGAGATGTACCGGGACATTGCCTCGGGATTGGTTGACGTCTATATCTCGAGCGTCAGTGCAAAACTGAACGAGATCATGAAGGTCCTGACCATCATATCCACGATATTCATGCCGTTGAGTTTTATTGCCAGCGTTTATGGGATGAACTTCGACCGTTCCGCGTCCGCGTGGAACATGCCGGAGCTGGGCTGGGGGTTCGGTTACCTGCTGTCCCTGATGATGATGGCCAGCATCGCGGTCGGCCTGCTGGTTTTTTTCCGGCTGAAGGGCTGGCTGGGCGAGCGTCCCCCGCGAGAGTGAATCCGGCCCGCGCAAGGCACCGCT
>DATICC010000210.1:0-4464 GCA_035457045.1 Woeseiaceae bacterium
GTCGACCCCGGCGTGCGGATTCTCGACTGTACAGGTTATGCATAACGCAATTTCCTCAACCCGTTGCGGTGGCCCCCGTTAGAGTTTGTGCAGCAACTTTCACAACGATGCACGGCGGTATGTGCCTGAGTTGCCCTGGCCACACCGCGCCCGCAATTGAATGCTTCCGGTATACTCCGGAACCTTGTAAGGGGTACACAAATGAACTTCTTTGCGGAGCTGCAGCGAAGGAACGTGGTGCGAGTCGCGATTGCCTACGTGGTGATCGGCTGGGTACTTGCGCAGGTTGCGGAATTCGCGTTCGAGACCTTTGGCGCACCGGACTGGGTTTTGAAGACCTTCGTCATGATCCTGCTGCTTGGTCTTCCCCTCGTCCTGTTCTTTGCCTGGGCCTTCGAGCTGACGCCCGATGGCATCAAGCGGGAGAAGGACGTCGATCGATCGCAGTCGAACACGGCCTCGACCACCGGGCAGAAACTTAACTACGTCATCATTGCGGGGCTCATCGTCGCACTCGGCTACGCGCTGTGGTCGCGACAGGATGTTGAGGAGCCGGCGGCGACGAGCGCGGATTCTGTCGTAGCCGGGGAGGCCGCAGTCGAACCCGACACGCCCGATGACCGCTCCATCGCCGTGCTGCCGTTCGTCAACATGTCCTCCGACCAGGCGCAGGAGTGGTTCTCCGACGGGCTCACCGAAGAGATCCTGAACGCGCTCGCGCGGACGCCGGACCTGCTCGTCGCGGCCCGCACCTCGTCTTTCAAGTACAAGAATTCCGATGAAGACGTGCCGACGATAGCTGCCGCGCTCGGCGTTGCACACATTCTCGAAGGATCCGTCCGATCGGCGCGCGACCGGCTGCGTGTCACGGCACAGCTCATCCGCGCGAGCGATGGTTTTCATCTCTGGTCGCAAACCTACGACCGGAATCCCGAGGACGTGATCGAGATCCAGGAAGAAATCGCCTTCGAGATCGCCAAGGCCCTGGAAACCGCGATGGACCCGGAGGCGCTCGCCCGGATGGTTTCCTCGGGCACGAGCTCGGTGCCTGCGTTCAACGCATACCTGGACGGCCTCGCGGCCGATGCCAGCTCGCTGTCGACGGCCGACGTGTACACGTTCCTGCGGGCCCGCGACGCTTACGAGCGCGCGATCGAACTGGACCCGGAATATTCCTTTGCATACTGGCAGCTCGCGAATTTCTGGGAAGTGCAGGCGCGGACCACGAACATCGTCGCTGGCCTGGTCGAGATGCCGAAGGAAGAGATGGTCGCGAAGTTCAATGACGCCATCGACAAGGCAATCCGTTTCGAGCGTGACCCGGTGAACCGGCTGTTGTTTCGCGTCCTGCAGGCAGCAGAAAATCTTCAACTTGCGGAAGCGCTACGCCTGAACACCGAATACCTCGGGCAGCGGCCGAACGACCAGGACGCACAGAACCGGCAGCTCGAATTGCTGGCCGACCTGGGGAAAATTGACGAGCTGCGTGCCGCCATCGAGGAATACGAGGGAAGGGACGGATACGACATCCTCGTAACCAATAACTCCATAACCTTTTCCATGCTGACCGGCGACAGCGAGTTCATCCGCCGTTACGCGCTCGACGCACTGCGACGCATCCCTGACCGGCCGTTCATCCAGTACCAGGCGCACAGGTCCTTGCTATCGGCCGGCGACATCGACAACGCAATCTCGCTTCTGCCGGCGATCGATGCCAGTGACCTGCCGCAGGAAACGCGCTCGCTCGCCCTGCTGCGACAGGCTTGTGCCGAGAGCAAGTTCGGGGAGGCCGAACGCCTTTACAACTTCATGATGGCGACATACGCGGACGACCTGTCGATTAACTGGATCAGCAAGAAGATCGTCGGCCGGGACGAGGAAGCGCAGCTACTGCTCGAGCCTTATGACGAAGGCGGGGAACTGGATATCCTGGTCGACTTCGTGTCGTATCACTACTTCGACCCGACGCCGTTCCCGAACCTTGTCCAATACCTGAAATCCCAGGGCGTCGAACCGCGCGAGCCACTCGAGATGAACTACCGCTGCAGGACTCAGGCGACGTAGTCGCCTGCAGTGCAGGCTCCTACAGGACGACCAAGGATGCCTTTCGTCGACTCCTGAATGCAGGTACTCTGACTTCGTATTGCTGCCGGAGTACCCGCCATGCCCGAGATGATTCCGCTGGGTTGGTTTCACACCGTCATGGGCATCGTCGCCCTGCTGAGCGGTGGCTATACGCTTTTCAGGTACAAGGAAATTGCGCTGCAGAACCGCTCAGGCCAGGTCTACCTCGTAACGACCCTGGTCACCGCCGCGACAGCACTTGCCATTTTCCAGCGCGGTACGTTTGGCCCGGGTCACGCGCTGGCGGTGATGACCTTGCTGGCACTGGCACTCGGAACGTTGGCGGCAACGGTCAAACCGTTCGGCTCCTGGTCGCGGTCGGTGCAGGCGGTGAGTTACTCGTCGACCCTGCTCTTCCATTGCATACCCGCGGTGACCGACGGGCTGTTGCGCTTGCCGGTGGGCAACCCGGTCCTGAAATCCTTCGACGACCCGGTGCTGAAACTCTGTTACCTCGCCCTGCTCGTCCTGTTCCTGGTCGGCGTCACGCTGCAACTGCTGTGGATCCGCCGGCAGGCGGTGTACTAGGCGACAGGAACCGCTGTTGCTATTTCATCTTGCGAAATAGCAACGCGAAGCGATCCTGGTAGCCGGCTTTTCGGGTTGCCGAGTCGTCGAACCAGCTCGACTCGAGATCGTCGTCGGGATTTCGCAGCACCTTGCTCTCGCCGGCCAGTTCGAAGCCGGCATTGAGGATCTCGTTGGTGAGATAGGCCTCGTCGATGCGATGCAGGCCCGGCACCGAGGCGAGCCCCGATCCCGGCATTGCGCTGTTGTCGAGCACCACGAGGACGCCGTTCGGCTTCAGGAATTTGTGCAGGGCCTGGTACAGCGCCTGCATGTCGATGTCCGGATTGCCGTACCCGTCATGCAGGCTGAAAAAAGCCAGCACCCGGTCGACGCTGCCGGCGGTCAAGCCGGTTGCAGCAATGCGATCCGCAATGTTCCCGGGCCCCGGCGGAACGGGGATGACATTCGGCAGGCGATTGCCGATGAGGCGGTCCGGGCTGATCTGGTGCGCGACGACCTTGCCGCCCTTGCCCACCATGCGGGAGGCGAGCTCCGTGGTGTAGCCCTGGCCGGCACCGATTTCGAGTATGACCTCGCCGCCCGTGACGCCCGCGAAGGTCATGACTTCGACCGGGTGACGCCGGTCATCTTCTTCGCGATCGGCATTGGGTCGGGCCGGATCGTCGATGGCTTCCTGGACCGTCGCCGCGTCAGCGGCACCCGCCAGGAAAAATGCAGCAAGCAATGTGTAGCGGTGGATTCTGCGGGTCACGACTGATTCCCTGTCCAAACGGTAAACGCCAGTCTAGCCGATTTCCGCTCACAGGGCAGCGGGCGGCATGCCGAGTTCTGCCCGCATCGCATCGATATCCGCATCCATTTTTTGGAAGTGCGCCTCAAAGCGCGCATCGCCCGCCAGCGTACGCAGGACCGGGTCATAACGTATCGCCCAGTCACGTTCCCCGCGGTCGTACGTCGCTTCGAGCACCGCGATCGCACCGGCCGTGTCGCCATCGAGGACGCGCAGTTTCGCGTCGATCTGGTGGAAGCCGAAGACCGTATTCTGCCGCAGCGTTTCGACATAGCTGCGCACGCGGGCCAGTATCTCGTTGGCCTCATCGTGCCTTCCGAGCTGCCGCAGGCAATGCACGCGGTTCAATGCCAGGTTGCTGTTGCTGCGGTCCGCATTGGGATTGATCTCGCCATAAACCCTGACCTCGTCACCATGGGCCTTTTGCAGGGTTTCCAGCGCCAGCTCGCAGCGGCCCTGGCCGGCTTGCATGATGGACATCTCCTCCAGGTTGAGCGTCATCTTCTGGATGCGCTCCGGCCAGCCGTTGTAGATGGCTTCCGCCTCATCCCACCGGTCGATGGCGATCAACCGCCACATCAGCACCATGTCTTTCACCCGACCGATTCGGCCGAGGGCCTCGCGGTCCAGCTCCTTCAACAGGGTAAACTGCAGGCCCGCAAACATCGGGTCGGCCGTATTGCCGCTGTCGATGTACTTCCGGATTTTTTTCAACGCGACATCCCGGTCGCGAACCAATTGTTGCTCTTCGATAATTTCCCGCGCCCGCTCGAACTGCACGGTGGACCGTTCGACCGTGGCAAAAAACTCAGGGTCGTAGTATTCATCGGCGAGGTTGGCCGCCAGTACGGCAGTGACCTGGTTGTGCGGGTCCAGGCGCAGCGCCTGCAGCATCTCCTGTTGCGCCTCCTTGATGCGGCCGAAGCGACTCAAGAGGCGTGCTTTGAGACGCAAGGCCTCGACCAGGCTCGGATTGATCTGCAGCGCCGTGCTGAGGCTTTCGAGCGCAGCTTCGAATT
>DATICC010000211.1:0-4403 GCA_035457045.1 Woeseiaceae bacterium
GCTTGAGGGTGTTGGCGTCAGGATCCAGGTGAGTGCGACCACGGGGCTGTCCGGGTCGGGGTCGCGCCAGAGGATTTCCGCGATCTCGTCGAGTTTCCGGTTCAATTCTTTGAGCGATTTCGCGGTCGGGCGATTCACCAGGCGAAAGAAGCGCAGGTTTTGCTGCGCACCGTCGCGACGCGCGTCTTCGGCTTTCAGGCCGTGCGAGAAATCCCGCGCGGTCTGCCGGCACAACGCATCGACGATGTCGCGCATCACTTTGCTATTACTGCGGTCCGCCAGCGCCCGGTTCAAACGCATGCGGCGGGAGGGTGTTGCATAGAGCTTCTCGTGGCGTCGGTTGACGAGGCGCGAGCCGACTTCCTGCACCAGCCCGACCTCGATCAACTGCTTGAGATGATGATAGATCGAGGCCGGCTTCTTGCCGATCGATGCTGCAAGTTCCTTGATCGACATGACGCCGTGCGCGCTTAAGTGATCGACCATGTCGTGCCGGATAGGGGAGGTCAGGCAACGGAGCTGGTCCTCGCGCAGCACGTAATAGACGGGCTGTTGCCCGCCCCTTAGACGTTTTCGTTCTTTACCCATAGCCGAAATGCCCTGGCCAGTGAACTTTCTATTTAAGAATGGTCCCATAGTCAAACAGGACCGTCCACCGCACAACCGGGGGTTCATCATGAAGCGGACACTGGGATACCTTGCTTGCGGGCTCCTATTGATAGCCACGGGCTATAAAGAAACAGCTAACGAGGCGAACACTGGCACGACCGTGGGAGTAACACCGGCGCGGGCGGCCGACAAAGTTCCCGCACTCGGTGCCTGGGGCGTCGACTTGCGCAACATGGATACATCGGTTCGTCCCGGCAATGATTTCTTTTCCTACGTCAACGGCCATTGGCTGAACACGTTCGTGATTCCGGCGGATTTCACCAACTACGGTTCCTTCACCGAATTGTTCGAACTCTCCGAAGACCGGGTCGGCAGCATCGTTCGCGACGCCGTGGCGAACGCAGAGGCGCAGGGGCTCGAGCGGAAGATCGCCGACTACTACAGCGCCTTCATCGATGTGGCGGGCATCAACGCCAATGGCCTCGCGGCTGCCAAGGCCGACTTCGCGTATTACGACAATCTGAAAACCCATGCGGATGTGGCGGCCGCCATGGCACGTCCCGATCTCGCCTCGAATGCACCGATCCAGGCCTACGTGTACGTCGATGAAAAGCGGCCGGACCGCTACGCGGTGTACCTGACGCAGGCAGGCCTCGGCATGCCGACCCGCGAGTATTACCTCGAGGACCAGTTCAAAGAGCAGAAAACGAAATACGCGGAGACGGTGGACACCCTGTTGACACTGGCCGGTGCCAAAACGCTGGGCGATGCCGGCAGCGAGATCTCGGACCTCGAAACGCGGATCGCGGAAATCCACTGGACCCCGGCCGAGCAGCGCGACCGCGACAAAACGTACAACCCGGTCAAAGGCGATGCGCTTCAGAGCGAGCTGCCGGGCTTTCCCTGGGAGGCGTACTTCGCGGCCGCCGAAGTCGGCGGCCAGGCCGAGTACATCGTGAATGAGCTGAGTGCGGTCGAAAAACTTGCGGTACTCTTTGAAGAAACGCCTGTAGAAATCTGGCGTGAGTACCTTAAATTTCACTATATCGTGGCGCATGCCGCGGTGCTGTCACAGGCCATCGATGACGCCCAGTTCGCGTTCTTTGGCCAGACCTTGCAGGGCCAGGAATTACAACGACCGCGCATAAAGCGCGCCATCGCCGCGGTCAACGGGGCGCTCGGCGAAGCGGTCGGCGAGATCTACGTCGAGCGGTACTTCCCGCCGGAAGCGAAGGCGGCGATGAGCGATCTCATCGACAACGTGATTGCCGCGTTTCACACGCGCATCGAAAACCTCGACTGGATGTCGGCGGAAACCAAGAAGGAAGCGCTGGAGAAGCTCGCGAAATTCAGGCCCTACATCGCGGGGCCGGAAAAATGGCGCGATTACTCAACACTGCAGGTATCGGCCACCGATGCGCTCGCCAATACCCGCCAGGCCAACATTTCGAACTGGCGTTACCTGGTGGCGCGGCTTGGGAAGCCGATCGATCCGGCGAACGAGTGGAGCCTGACACCGCAGACCGTGAATGCCTATTACAGCCCGCCGCGCAACGCGATCTATTTCCCGGCGGCGATCCTGCAGCCGCCGTTTTTCGATCCGTACGCCGATCCCGCCGTGAATTACGGTGGCATCGCCGCGGTGATCGGTCACGAGATCGGCCACGGTTTCGATGACGAGGGACGGAAGTCGGACGGCGACGGCGCATTGCGCAACTGGTGGACGGACGAGGACGCGCGGCGCTTCGAGGCCAGGACAACGGTATTGGGCGCGCAGTTTGCGAGCTACTCACCGATCGAGGGCATGTACGTGAACCCGGATCTCACGATGGGCGAGAACGTCGGCGATCTCGGCGGCGTCAACGTGGCGTACCACGCGTACCGCATGTCGCTCGATGGCAAGGAAGCGCCCGTGCTCGATGGCTACAGCGGCGATCAACGCTTCTTCCTTGCCTACGGCCAGGTGTGGAAGCGCCTGCATCGGCTGGAGAATCTCAAGATGCGCCTGGTGGCCGACCCGCACAGCCCGGCGGAGTACCGGGTGAACGGCATCGTCCGCAACATGGATGCCTGGTACGACGCCTTCGACGTCAAACCCGGCGATGCACTTTACCTGCCGCCGGCGGAGCGTGTGCAGATCTGGTAGGAACGAGGGCAGGAGCGCGCAGTGCCGGACGCGGTTACGCTAATCGTGCCGGGTTTAAGTTTCGCGTCGCCCGCAATGCGGGCTCCTACCGTTGGCTGATGGGAAATCCGGGTCTGATCCCCATTTTTCCTGCGTCCTTTTCCGTTCATTCACGCCACATTTGAAGTCGGAAAATTGCCTGTGAGTCGAGCAAGCTGCCGTTTGCCGTGCGGGTGACACGCTGCCAATCCTCAACCAGCCCGCAACAACAGCAGAAACATCTATATCACTAAGTGCTATAGACGTGGCATAATGGCAAAAGCGCTCAATGCGGGTATTCAAAACGAAGGCATTTGCCAGGTGGGCACGCGTTGAAGGCCTCGGGGATGCAACATTGGCATTCGCGGTGGCTGAGATGGAACGAGGCCTGATCGATGTGAAGCTCGGCGGGCAGGTCGTCAAGAAGCGGGTGGCAATACCCGGACGCGGCAAGCGTGGCAGTACGCGTATGGTCATTGCCTACCGCCAAGGAGACAAGGCCTTCTTTATCTTTGGCTTTGCGAAGAATGTGCGAGACAGCATCAATGCCATGGAACTGCAGGCACTGAAACTCCTCGCAAGGAGTCTGCTGAGTTACCCGCCTGCTGCATTGGCTGCCGCAGTGATCGCTGGTGAACTGATCGAGATCGAGGTGTAGTGGAAATGGCCAGAAAGATTCTGCATACCGTGCACGAGACGGCGAAAGGCCTGCACGAGGCCGGCGTCATGGATACCCGTACCATGCGCGAGTTCGACCTGCTCTGTTTGCAACCCGTGAAGACTTTGAATGCGGCGCAGATTCGGCGGCTCCGTACCCGGAACCGGGTGAGCCAGGCCGTGTTTGCGGCGTATTTGAATACCAGCCTTTCTACCGTACAAAAGTGGGAGCGAGGTCAGAAAAAGCCCAACGGTCCTTCATTGAAGCTTTTGAATCTGGTGGAGCAAAGAGGATTGGAAGTGCTTGGGTGAACGTGTCGCAAGCATTGCTCGCTCCCACACGGGCAACGGCAAAGATCCGGGCTGGATTCAGCCGCGATACAATCGCGAAACCACCAACCTACCGAGGCCCCGGCCATGCAACGTCTTCCAATTCTGATTCTCGCTGGCACCGCGTTGCACTTGGCGTCGTGCACGCAGGAAGCCGGGCTGCCGGTGGCGACGCCGGAGCCGCGCATCGTCGATCTCAGCCACGCCTACGGCAGCGACAGCCTTTACTGGCCCACGGACACCCGCGGCTTCCAGTTCCAGCAACTCGCCCGCGGGATGTCCGCCAGCGGCTGGTTCTATTCGGCGAACGCCTTCTGCACCGCCGAGCACGGCGGCACGCATATCGATGCACCGTTGCATTTTTCGGAGCAGGGCGTG
This sequence comes from Woeseiaceae bacterium, assembly GCA_035457045.1. Lineage (GTDB taxonomy): Bacteria > Pseudomonadota > Gammaproteobacteria > Steroidobacterales > Woeseiaceae > JAKEGN01. The sequence continues at coordinate 4,139 of DATICC010000211.1, forward strand.
CCGGTCGACGAAGTCCCGCTCGCCGATCTCGTGGGTCCGGCGGTGGTGATCGACGTCACCGCCGAGGCCTCGGCCGATGCGGACTACCGCCTGACGCTGGAGGCCGTGGCACGGCACGAAGCGCAACACGGCCGCATTCCGCAAGGCGCGATCGTGCTGCTGCGCAGCGGCTGGAGCACCCGCTGGCCGGATGCCCGCGGCTACCTCGGTGACGACACGCCGGGCGATGCCAGCAAGCTGTCCTTTCCGGGCTACGGCGAGGAAG
>DATICC010000212.1:0-3513 GCA_035457045.1 Woeseiaceae bacterium
TGCATGAGGCTTTCCTTGCTGCCCTTCGGATACTGGTCGCGTATCGAGGCGGCCGACATGACGCCGAGGAATACCTCGATTCCCGCCGCCGTGCGGTAATTCGGGCCGGACGGCGCCGGCAGGGCAGGGGCGGTCGCCTTGGCGGCGCCGGCGCCCGGGTTGAACATGTAGACAATGGCGCCACGAAGTTCCGAATCGGTGAGATCGGCCATTCCACCCCGCGCCGGCATGGAGCCATGGCCGTTGATCGCGGAACGCACCAGGAAATCGACGCCGTACTTGAGCCGGGGCGTCCAGGCATTCCGGTCGCCGATCTTGGGCGCCCCGTCCACGCCGGTCCGGTGGCACTTGGAGCACTGCGCCTGGACGATCTGCTCGCCCCTGCGCTCGACGGCCGGCGTCAGCCCGCTGATGGGCTCGGCCCATTTGCCGCCCGACTGGTTCACCATGTAGGTGATCGCGCGTTCGATCTCGATGTCGGTCAGGTCCGGCGCGCCGCCGTGCGAAGGCATCTTGCGGATGCCCTTCAGCGCGCTGTCGGTGAGGCTGCCGAGGCCGCGCGAGGCAAGCTTCGACCACGCTTTCCTGTCGCCGATCCGGGGTGCGCCCTTCGCCCCGGTCTGGTGGCAGGCCCCGCATACGGAGTCCACGACTTCCTTGCCGGTGCGCTCCCGGGGCTGCGCGCCCGAAGTCTGCGGGGTGATGAGCGCGGCAAGACAAACGATGGTCACTGCCGCAAGCCGTGTCGTCATTGCGGGCAGGTTGGTCGCGCCGGGATGGCTAGCCATGCAACGCATCTTCAGAGGATCGAGCATGCATTTTAATACGGATCGGGAAATCGCGATCCAGCCGCAGCCGGGGAGCCGCCTTCCATGTCGCGTCGCGCTTGCTTGGCCAAGGAGCCGGCGCAAAAAAAGCTGGTCGCTGCCAGCTTTTTTTCCCGCGACGGGACCGAAACCGGGCTCACTTCGTGGACAGCACGTGCTGCACCGCTGCCTTGATCTCCGCGTCCGATGCAGCCGCCTTTGGGTGGCCGGTGCCGTCCTTCAGCTTGGCGGTGAGGCTACCCTCCGCCCCTTTGTTGCCCTTGTACTTGGCGGCGATGTCCTTGAACGAGGGGCCGACTTTCTTCTTGTCCACCTCGTGGCAATTCAGGCACCCCTTCTCTTTGACAACACTCGCCCCCGACTGGGCGAAGCCAAAACCGGCCGCCAGCGCGCCCGCTAGGGCGAACATCGCAAGCATTGTTCTCATTGAGGCTCTCCTCCGGGTCAAGTAGCGCTACCCGGAATATAACGCATACCGGTCGCGTCGGGTTGACCGGGCCTGCCGCAGGTCATTAGAACTTATAGACGTACCGGATGCCCACGAACGTCGAATTCTGGGTGGGATCGGAAGTTACAGTCGTCCCGTCGGTCGCCGTCCCGTATGCCCAGGGCGTCGGCCCGCTGGCCGGGAACATCATCCAGGTCCAGTCGTCAGTTTTCCATTTTTCGTGGATCACGCTGAGGCGCACCTCTGCGGTCTTCTGCACGGGATAGTCGGCATTAAGCTTGATCCGGGTCAGCCTGTTATTAACGTCCGGCGTAGGCACCTGGGTAGCAGGAAGTGTGGCGCCGACGATGTTCTGCTCGTATTTGTTCTTGGTCTTGAACTGCTCCACATTCGCGCCGACCTTCAGTTTGGCGAACAACGCGCCCTTTATGCCCACTCCGAACGAGTTATCGGTTTCCTTCAGCTCGTTAAACTTGGTAGGGGTACCAGCGCCGCTGTTCTGCGTGGTTTCGTTCGCCTTGTTCAAGTCGAATGAATACCAGGCGTTAAACTGCCACACCGAGGTCAATTGATAGCTGCCATCGACCGTATAGTTCTGGGCCTTGCCCTCCTGCAATCCATAGGGGTTGGGGCCGCCGTAGTCGTCCCTGGAATCCGAATACGCAAATTGCAGGCCCAGTCTGTCCACCGGCGACCAATCCACAACCGCGCGCCATTTGTTCCGGGTCCGATCCGATATGTTCATCGGATTGATGTTGTTCTGAAGGGGGTTCGCCGGGTTGTTCGGCAAGGTATAGCTGTCCCCGTCGCGGCTGGAGTATTGCCATGACACGGATCCATTGACCGTTTCCGACATGGACTTGCTCAAACCGATGCGGTACGTCGTCTCATCCAGCTTCGCGCGCATCGGGACCCACAGCGTGCCTACGTTGGGAACCGAACGGTCCTGGGCGGTGTAATCGACGCCGCCCTGAACGCTGTAGGACATCGGCAGGCGGTAGGTGGCCTCCAGTTTTCCGACGTGGTTGGTGTACGAGAATGGCGTGTTGTAGACCGGCGCACCCGCACCGGCAACTACGTACTGCTGCACGGGCGTCCTGTCATCGAAGTCGCGGTAACGCAGGGTCGCCGCGAGCGAAAGGTCCCGCATCGGCCGCGAGTTGAGCGCGGCTTCCACCAATGTCGTATCGAGCCTGCCGTTCAGGTTCTGGGGCGCAAGCGGACTTGCCAGTCCCGGGATGTCGGCCGTCGGCAGATGCTCGTTTTGTGTCGCTCGCGAGTAGGATGCCTTGAACGTGCCGCGCGTGGTAGGCGTGAAGTTGTAACCGCCATTCAGGAAACCCTCCCACGACTGGTTGTCCAGGGGCAGGCTGAGATAGAAGGTATTGGTACCGTTTGTCAGCGAAGTCGTCACCAGCGTGTTGTCGGTTCTGTACCAGGTCCCGTAAAACCCGCCAGACAACTGGAGTGCGCCTCGGGAAAAGGTCAGCGCGGCTTCGCCGATCTCGATGGTGCTGTCGATCGGCTCCACCGCAAATTCCGCCGCTCCGCCTCGGCCCCAGTTGCGATTCCCCTTCTTGGTCTCGTGCCGGTAGGAGGCGTTGAAGTCGAGGCCGTTTGCAAGGTTCTTGAAGAACTTTCCCGTGAGGCGATCACGGGTGGTTTTCAGCTCGGCGTCCGTCCCCGTGCCGGGCGTGATGCTGGGGGTGGGCACGAGCTGCGTGGTCGTGCCGATTCCCACCAGACCCGTGTTGAATACGTAGGGGGTTTCACGCACGATCCGGTTGTAATCGAGCGATGCGCCGATGTTGCCCTGGCGCAGCCAATCCACCTTGATCTCGCGAATATCGAGGCCGAGGTTGCGCCCCTTCAGGCCGAGCCAGGTGCCGGTGGCTTCGTCGCGCCTCACCACGTCCAGATCGAAGAGACCATAGCCGCCGCTGTCGCGCATGCCGTCGTAGACCCCTGTCTGCGGCCGGTCGTTGGACCAGGTGCCGGCGCCGACGGATAGCGAGCCTTCCGTACTCTGGGCGAGTATCGGCCCGTGCGCAGCGAGCAGTGCCGCGGCAAGCGGCGTCATCCTGAAGAAACGCCTGGACTTCTCGCTCATGGCTCTCTCCCTCAAAGCTCGTTACCGGCGGAACCGCCCCGTCGTCTGGCTATCCTGAGTGCTGTTGCTGCCATGAATGTTGGTGTGGCAGTTGAGACAGCCCCTACCCGTCGTCCCTAGATTCCCAG
>DATICC010000213.1:0-2870 GCA_035457045.1 Woeseiaceae bacterium
CGGGTTACCGTAAGTTCCGACGGCGGCGGTTGCCTGCCTGTGTTCAACGACCAGGGTGAGATCACCGAAATGGACATCGGGCGGCCATCCATGCTGATGCAGACACTGCAGGACCTATTGCAGGCCGGCGCAGCGCTGCAAGCCGTGCTGCCGGCCTTCACGTCCAATGTCGCCGCGCTGCTCAGGCTGCACGACCGGGGCCACGTCGAGCCGGGCCGCCAGGCAGATCTCGTCGTACTCGGCGACAGTGATTGCATCGACGACGTAATGGTGGCCGGCATCTGGCACGTGCGCGGCGGCAGCCAGCAGGTATACGGACAATTCGAACGCCAGGAGCAAAGGTAGCAAGTCACGCCATGAGTCCATCAAACGATCACCGCAATGACGCCGAACGCGGCTACATCATCCCGATCGGCGGCGGAGAGGAAAAAGCGGGCAATCCCGACATCCTCGGTCGCTTCGTCGAGATCTGTGGCGGCCGGCGCGCGCGCATAGCGGTTATCCCGACAGCGTCGGAGCTGAAAGAGACCGGACGCAACTACGAGAAGCTGTTCAGGAAACTCGGGGTCGATCGTGCGCAGGCGTTGCACATACTTACCCGCCAGGACTGCCAGGAACAGGAGCATCTCGACTACATCGAGAAGTGCGATGGTGTTTTCCTTACTGGCGGCAACCAGTTGCGCTTGTCCACCACGCTCGGTGGCACCCCGGTCGCGCAGATGATCCGTCGCCGCAATGCCAAGGGGCTGCACGTCGCCGGCACCTCGGCGGGGGCAGCCTTTTTGCCGGAGCACATGATCGCGGGCGGTGAGGAAGGCAGTACCCCGAGCCCGGCCATGGTCACGATGGCGCCGGGGCTCGGATTGACCAACAATTTCGTCATCGATCAGCATTTTCGACAGCGCGACCGGCTGGGCCGCCTGCTCACTGCACTCGCCTACAACCCGTTTGCCGTGGGCATTGGCCTCGACGAGGATACGGCAGCGTTCATCCGCCCGGGGGACGACCTCGAGGTGGTGGGAAGCGGCGGCATCACTATCATCGACCCGACCAATCTGACCTATTCGTCCATGGACCGGGCGCGACGCGGCGATCCGGTTAGTCTGATCGGCGTCAAACTGCATATACTCATTGCAGGGGGCAGGTTCGAAATCGCATCGCGGAAAGCCACCGCAGAATAAGAACTCGCAGCAGCCTGTCCGCCGGGCCAAGATGGAGCCATCAGCATGAAAATCGTCAGCACTAACGTCTACGTTGGTCCCAACGTGTATGCGCACTTTCCTGTGATCCGCCATGTGCTGGATCTCGGCGGACTGGAACATTGGCCGACGGTGCGCCTGGGCGAAGCCTTCATCGGACCCCTGTTGGACTATCTGCCCGGTCTCAAGGAACACGGCTGTTCGTACCGTGAGCCGGGCGGCTTCGTGCGGCGGCTGCGCGAGGAAGAAGGCACCTGGCTCGGGCATGTCATGGAGCATGTCGCTATCGAACTGCAGAACGTCGCCGGGTCGCCGGTTACCTTCGGACGAACGCGTGCACTCGATGGCCAGCCCGGGCTCTATACCATGGTGTTCCAGTACCACGACGCGGAGGTCGGCCAGGAATCCGGCCGGCTGGCGCTCGACCTGCTGCACAGCCTGCTACCGAGCGAGCTCAAACCGGCCAACGCGCCGGTTGCCGGCTGGGATTTCGCAAAGGCCAGGGACGAATTCATACGCTATGCACAACGGCGAGCTTTCGGCCCGAGTACCGCATCGCTCGTGCGTGCCGCCGAGGAACGGGACATCCCGTGGATACGCCTGAACGAACAAAGCCTGGTGCAATTCGGCCACGGCCGATACCAGCAGCGCATCCAGGCCACCACCACCAGCCGTACCAACAACATCTCGGTCGAACTGGCCTCGGACAAGGAGGAGACGAACAGCATCCTTCGCGATCTCGGATTGCCGGTACCGACGCAGAAGGCAGTCCGAAGCGCGGCGGAAGCCCGGCGGGCCGCGGAAATCATCGGCTACCCGGTCGTGGTCAAACCACTGGCCGGTAATCACGGTCGCGGTGTGTCGATCAATCTGAAGACACCCGAGGAGATCGACGTGGCATTCGAAAAAGCGCGCGAGCATGGCCGTACGGTCGTGGTCGAGAGTTTCATCGAAGGCTTCGATCATCGTTTGCTGGTGATCAACGGCGAACTGGTGGCTGCCGCGAAACGCATGCCGGGACATGTCGTCGGCGATGGCAAGCATACGGTCGAGGAGCTGGTGGACATCGTCAACCAGGATCCGCGCCGCGGCGTCGGCCATGAAAAGGTACTGACACGGCTCGAGTTCGATCACCAGGCGGAACGCCTGCTCGCCAAGGTCGGTTACGATCGCAACACGATACCGGCCTCCGGCGAGGTGGTGTATCTCCGCTCCACCGCCAATCTCTCGACCGGGGGCACGGCGATCGATGTCACGGACATCATCCACCCGGACAATCGCGAGATGGCCATTCGCACCATCAACGCCATCGGCCTCGATATCGGCGGGGTGGACTTCCTGACCCGGGATATTTCGGAGTCCTATCGCGATGCCGGTGGCGGCATCTGCGAAGTGAACGCAGGGCCCGGGTTTCGCATGCACGTTGCGCCGAGCGAGGGAACGCCGCGCGATGTCGCCGGGCCGGTGCTCGACATGCTGTTTCCAGAGGGCGCGCCAAGCCGCATCCCGATAGCGGCGATCACCGGCACGAACGGCAAGACCACGACCTCACGTATGCTGGCGCACATCCTCAAGATGAAAGGATTCACGGTAGGTCTCACCTCGACGGACGGCGTGTACATCGATGGCAAACTCAGCGTGCCCGGCGACATGACCGGCCCGGTATCTGCC
>DATICC010000214.1:0-2649 GCA_035457045.1 Woeseiaceae bacterium
CGGACCTCCTGCCAGTGTTCGTGTTCCTGACCATGGGTCTCGTGTCGTTTACCACCGGCTCGAACTGGGGCGTGTTCGTCATCATTCTGCCGATAGTTACCACGCTGGCCACGAATCTTGGCGCCGACATGATCCTGGTGATCGGCGCCACGCTGTCGGCCAGCACTTTCGGCAGCCATGCCTGCTTCTATTCCGACGCGACGGTGCTCACAGCACAGGCGACGGGCACCACGACGATGCAGCACGCGCTGACGCAGATACCCTACGCATTGATCGCTGCGGCCATTACCGCAGCCGGATACCTGTTGATAGCTTTCCTTTGACGAATAACACGATCGGGAGACGCGAAGATGAAAAAGATTGCGGGAATTGCAGTGGCGCTGGTAACGGTGGCGAGCCTTGCGGTGTCGGCACATCATGAAACGGTCGTTCCCGCGAAGATCAGCAAGGAAGATATGACAGGCAAGATCTTCGAACGGCCGGAAATGATCGAGACCACCCACGGCAGCAATACCACGCTCGATGTGACAACGCTGCTCAGCAGCGACAAGAAATTCGCCTCCGGCATGTACCGTTCCGGAAAGGTGCGCTCCGAGATCACGGAGCCGTACGGGGTCGACGAGTTCATGTACTTCATCGAAGGCGGCGTCACGTTGACCTCCAGCGACGGCAGTGTCCAGGTGATCAGTGCCGGCGAGGCGGTCACGATTCCGAAAGAATGGACGGGTATATGGGATACCGAGGGATACACGAAGATCTGGGTCATTTACTCGGAGGACGGTTCCGGTCTTTGAGAGTCGGACACAAACAATCGGGGGCATCGAGATGAGCAGGCTTACACGCCGGGGATTTCTCGGCACTACACTGGTGGCGCCACTGGGACTCGGCGCAGTTTCACCGGCGGTGCGTGCCGAAAGCGCACTGGGTGACGCCGATATGGTCGTCACTGGTGGCCGCGTGCTGACCATGGATTGGTACGAACCGGTGGCAGAGGCGATCGCTGTTCGTGGCGGTTACATCGTGGCGGTCGGCTCCAATGAGGACATTCTCAACCTGGCAGGGTCGAGTACCACGCGCATCGATGCCCGGGGCCTGACCGTGACACCGGGCTTCATCGATTCCCACAGTCACCCGCTGTTCGCTGAGGAAGCCGTAGGTGTCAACGTCAACCTGCCGCGCATCGAAGACGTGAAGCAGGCGCTGAAGGGCCAGGCCGCGAAAACCCCGCCCGGTCACTGGGTTCGCGGCGTCATGTACGACGACACGATCTTCGAGGACGAGCGCCCGCTGACGCGCCGCGACATCGACGAGGCAGTACGGGATCACCCTGTTTATGTCGGCCACCGCGGCGGCCATACGGGTGTAGTCAATTCAAAGGCATTCGAAGTCGCCGGCATCACCATCGATACGCCCGATCCGGTCGGCGGCAAGTTCTACCGCGAGAATGGCGAATTCACCGGCAAGGTCGCGGAACACGCGCGCGAGCCTTTCTTCGACTCCGGGACCTGGCCGGAAATGACAAGGGCACTGCGCCAGGAAGCGGTCAGGATTGCTTCGCGTAACATGACCGCGTCCGGGCTGACGTCGACCACGGATGCCTACGGCAGTTACGACGATCTCGTCGCTTACCAGGATGCGCGCGCAGCAGGCGAGATGTACTTTCGGCTGAGCTTCATGCCGGGCGGCAACAGCGAGGTCTACCAGGGGCTGAAGACAGCGGGCATACGGTCGGGTTTCGGCGACGAATGGCTGCGTATCGGTGCGGTCAAGTATGCCGCCGACGGCTCCGCGTCCGAACGGACGATGAGCATGAGTACGCCCTACGAAGGTCGGCCGGACGACTACGGAATCCTGACGATGACGCAGGCGCAGATCGACGATGCGGTCGATGATGCGGTAGCGCACGGTTTTCGTGTCGGCATTCACGCAAACGGCGACGTCGCGATCGAGATGGTGTTGAATGCCTACGAGCGCGTGCTGAAGAACAGCAGCGGAGCCAATCCGCGGCATCGCATCGAACACTGTTCGCTGATCAATGACAAACTGCTTGCCAGAATAAAGGCGGCAGGCGTCGTACCGACGCCTTTCTATACCTACGCCTATTACCACGGCAACAAGTGGGTCGATTACGGCCCGGAGAAGATGCAGCAGATGTTTGCCCACCGCAGTTTTCTCGATGCGGGCATACCGGTTGCCCCGGCTTCCGACTACACGCCGGGACCCTACGAACCGCTGATGGCAATCCAGAGCATGGTCACGAGGAAGGACCAGAAAGGCCGCGTGTGGGGAGAGAACCAGCGCGTGTCGGTCACCGAAGCGATGCGGATCTGCACCGTGCACGGTGCGTATGCATCGTTCGAAGAGGACATCAAGGGCACGCTGGCGCCCGGCAAGCTCGCCGATTTCGTCATTCTTGAGAAAGACCCGCACGACGTCGATCCGGACGGCATCATCGACATCAAGGTGCTGCGCACCGTCGTCGGCGGAAGGACCGTCCACGAAGCCTGAATTCGGGGACAGTGACCGAATTCCCTAAGAACCTGAGTTCGACAATGGTCGCAGTTTTTCGGCGCCGACTCCCGGGAGGACGATGACGGGATGGCTCCCTTCGGTCCGCTTAATTCCCGTCAACGTCCTCCCGGGAGCCCG
>DATICC010000215.1:0-19400 GCA_035457045.1 Woeseiaceae bacterium
CCCTGCAATCGTTGCGGTTCCATGCCGGCGGCCGCGGCCTCGGCAGCATTTCGCGGGCCGAACACCCGGTAGCCCGCCAGCAGTCGGTACAACAGGCAGCCGAGTGAGAAAACGTCATCCGCCGGCACCGGGTCCTCACCCGTCAGGACCTGCATGCTGGAATAGATCGGTGTTCCAGGCGTAAGGACACCCGGATCGAATTCCGGCTTACCGGCTTGCTGCTTCTGTCGAACGCGCGCCACGCCGAAATCAAAAAGCACCGCCTGGCCGGACGTCGTGATCATGATATTCCCGGGCTTGACGTCCGCATGCACGACGCCGCAACGGTGCGCGTAGTCGAGCGCCTGGCCGATCTGCCTGACAATATCGAATGCCGTAGCCGTGTCGATCGCATTGTTGCGTGCATCGTCCAGGATGTCGGCCAGCGTTCGCCCGTCCAGCCACTCCATCACGATGAAGTACATGTCGTCTTCGCGATCAAGATCGATGAAGCGAACGATATTCGGATGTGAAAGGCATCGGCCCTTGGCGGCTTCCTGTTGCAAGGCGCGCAATGCCATGCCGTTGCGCGACAGTTTCGGCGCAAGAACCTTGATCGCCACGTAGGGATTGTCATTGCCGGTTTCTGCGAGACGCCGGTCCAGGGCTTTGTATACATCGCCCATGCTGCCTCCGGAGATCTTCTCCTGCAGCAGGAAGCGATCGCGCAACACGGAGCCGACCTGCAGACTATCCTCGGCCGTTATCGGCGAAAAGCTGTCGCCCGGTATTACGGTGGTATCGATGAACGGGTCAGCGGATTGAATCTCCTGCGCAGGATCGCCGGGCAAGGTTTCGATATTCTCGCGGACCATTCGATTCAGAATTTGCTGGACCAGCTGGTAGGTTTCCTTACGCAACTTTCCTGCGGAGTACTGGCGAAGCAGGACACCCCGGATATCCTCCTCAGCGCCTCCACGCCTGGCGAGCAGCGTCGAAAACGCGGTATGGATATCACGAATGACCGATTCATTGTCGATCTGTGCATCGAGTGTCTGCGCCAAGGCCTCGAGGCGCGCATCGAAGGGCGGTTTTGCATTTTCAGACCCGATAGCCATGTGTACCCGTTGTCCTGCCTGTACTCCCGGCCTGCTGCACCGCAACCGGACAGTTCGGCATATTATCCCGGCAGGGTGGCCGAACAGTGGGAACTGGTCGTCAAAATACTATCCACTGCGCATGTTGCAGGCGGTTTTCAAAGGACTTTTCCCGGATTCATGAGATTGCCGGGGTCCAGGGCCTGCTTTACGGCGCGCATCAGGCCAAGTTCGGTTGCACTGCGAAAGTCCTGCAGCATGTCGCGTTTCGCCTGGCCTATGCCATGCTCGGCGCTTATGCTCCCGGCAAATGACCGCGTCACGGCATAAACCGCGGCACTCAGGCGTTCCCGGCTGGCGGTAAACTCTTGCGCCGGAGTTCCCGCCGGCTGGCTGAGGTTGAAGTGAACATTGCCGTCACCGACGTGGCCAAAAGCCACCACCCGCACGTCCGGTTTGATTGCACTGACCGCCTTTTCGGCCGCTACGATGAATTCACCAATGCGACCGACCGGCACCGAAATGTCATGCTTCAGACTGGCGCCCTCAAACTTCTGCGCCTCCGAGATCGAGTGACGCAACCGCCAGAATTCAGCCGCCTCCCGGTCGCTGCCGGAGATCGCGGCATCGTGTGCGTGACCCGATTCTATCGATGACATCAGCAACGCATACAGTGCATCGGCACCCTGCTGAGGTGCACACTCGACCAGCACATACCACGGATAACTCCGGGCTAACGGTGGGCGCGTACCCGGAATGTGTTTCAGTACGAAGCTCAGGGCCCGTTCGGAGAACAGTTCGAACGCGTAGACCTGATCGGCCAAGCGAGTCCGTAGAGTGCCCAACAGTGAAACCGCGGCAACCGGCGACGGGATGGCCAGGATCGCGGTTACAGGATCCGGAGGTAGCGGGTACAACCGCAGGTTGGCCGCCGTGATGATGCCGAGCGTGCCTTCCGCACCTATGAACAGCTGTTTCAGGTCATAGCCGGCAGTGTCCTTGCGCAAGGACCGCAGGCCGTCCCAGACACTACCGTCGGCAAGGACCACCTCGAGGCCGAGCACCTGGTCGCGTGCCGTGCCATATTTCAAAACGCTCGTACCGCCGGCGTTCGTCGACAGGTTGCCGCCGATGTGGCAGCTGCCCTCGGCGGCAAGGCTTAACGGAAACAAGCGGCCAACCGCCCGCGCCTGCGACTGGACGTCGGCCAGGATGCAGCCCGCCTCAACCACCATCGAGAAGTCGTCCGGTTCGACCGCCCGGATGCGATTCAGGCGAGCCGTGGACAGCAGGACCTGGGAGCCGCTGGCATCCGGAATGGCCCCTCCGCAAAGCCCGGTGTTCCCACCCTGCGGGACGATCGGTGTATGCGCGGCGGCGCAGGCCCCTACCACTGCGGCAACTTCCGCTGTCGTTCCGGGTGACACCATCAGCAGTGTCTTGCCGTGGTAGACCCCTCGCCACTCCGTCAGGTGAGGTTCGAGTTCGGCCGGATCGCTGGTCCAGCCTGACGGACCCACGATTGCCTTGAGTTGTTCAGGCAGCACGGGGAAGGCCCAGCTCGGCGTCCCTTGCGTACGTCGACCAGTCAATGTTGCTGCCGCACAGGATCAGTACGACCCGTCGGCCCAGCTGTCTCCCGGACAGGGGCCCAAGCAACGCCGCGGTGCTGGCGGCACAGGCGGGTTCGACGGCGATCCGCAGCTCGCGAAACAAAGTGCCCATCGCGCGGCGCAGTTCCTGGTCCGTAACCAGAACGATGTCTTCCACAAACGCTTTGCATAAAGCGTACGAATACGGCAATGCGTATGGCGCACCAAGGCTGTCCGCTATGGTATTCACCTTTTCCAGGCGCACCGGTGCCGAAGCCTTGAAACTCCGGTGCATGGAATCGGCACCGGTCGGTTCGACACCGTATATCCGGCAATCCGGCCTGAGTTGTTTCACGACAGCCGAAATACCCGCACACAATCCGCCGCCGCCGACGGGTACGATCACAGTATCGAACTGCTCCAGCTGATCGCATAACTCGAGGCCGATGGTACCGGTTCCAGCCACCGTTCCTGGGCCTTCAAAAGGGTGAACCAGATAGCGCCCCTCCTTGTCCCGGATGGCCTCGGCCTCGGCAAAGGCGCTGTGCACATCGTCTGCCAGGACCAGTTTGGCGCCGAGTTCACGGCAGGCCCTGATTCTGATAGCGCTGGCGTGCCTCGGCATGACGACCGTGGCGCTCGTACCAAGCTTTCTCGCAGCAAAGGCCGTGGCAATCGCGTGATTGCCGGCGCTGACCGCAGTCACCCCCCTGGCAAGCTGGTCCGCATCGAGGCCGAGAAGCACGGACAATGCCCCCCGAGGCTTAAAAGAACCCGTTTGTTGCAGGAACTCCAGTTTCGCGTAAATCTCCGTCGAGCCACGGACCCGCTTTTCAAGGTTCGGGCAACGCATAACGGGCGTCTCTACCAGCCACGTGGCAAGGCGCGTCCGCAATGCACCAATCGCGTCCAGAGGAAGAAATCCGGCGGTCATCGGCCGATTCCGAATCGCCGGGCCGACTCCACCGACAGGCGCTGCACGGCGCCTGACGACGCGTCACCGTTATGTAAAGCCCCGAATTGGGGAGTCGAGATCATTCTTCGAATTATGAACAGGCTATGCACGATTTCTGATAATACTTGCACTGTTACAGAATGTTGATAAATTTGCTGGTGCAAAGCCAGTACACCAAGAAAAGCGTACTTCGTTGGGGAATAGCGCCGGTAGTACCTGATCTGACATTTCGCCGCGCCTGCGCGCCAGCTTCTATGGCTGCCGTGGCGGTTGCCAATCGCCAGACCGACCCTACCTCGCCAGGCACTCGATATGGAATATGATGAACTGTCGCAGTCGGGTATCAGGCGCATAGCCAATTACTCACCGTACCTCGACCAGCTTGCCGGCCTGGCCAGCGAGATGGGCCTGAAGCAGCGCAGCAACCTGGTGCACCTCGAACGTTGTTTGCACGATGAGTGGTCGCTGGGCCAAAACAGCATCCTGAGCTGGAGCCCGCTCGACGATGGCATGCTGGTACTCGTCGTGCCGCATTATGCCATCGCCGAATACACGGCCGCCCCGGCCAGCGATGCCCGGATGCCGCAAAGGGTCTCCGCAGCCTTCATCACGGAGCTGATTTCCGGCAACCGGCAGCTGACCCTGCTGCAAATGCAGAAAGTCGCAAAATTGCTCCAGGTCGAACCCAAGTTCATCGCATTGCGACAGCCGCTCGACAATCATCCGGTCGAGACGCAGATCATCGAGAAAATGATACGCCGTTACGGCATCAACTATGTCGCAAGCCGCGCGGTCACTTTGTTCGATATCGTCGGTTTCGGCCTGTTGACTCCGTTTGAGCAGATGACCCAGCTGAACAGTCTCTCGTATTCGCTCAATTCTGCGCACGCCAAGATGCTCGAACTGGATGTAGGAATCAATTTCGCGCGGTCATCCAGCGGCGACGGTTTCTATATCTGGAATCGCGACAATGGCCTGGAGGCCAATGTCAACCTTTACCATTTCATGCACCTGGTACTGGCCGACAACGCTATTGCCAGGAGCAAATCGCGGTCGAAGACGGTGCCCAGGCTGCGCGCGTGCTTCCACGTTGGCAGCTGTTACGAATTTCACCAGGCCGAGGGGCTGAATCCCACCATTCACGATTTCATCGTGGGCGACGTCACCATCGAATTGGCCAGGATGATCGAGGCAGCGATGCCCGGGCAGATCCTGGTGGGTGACTTCCTGGCAGAGTTGCGCACCCAGTCTCCCGATGCGGCGGAATCGCAAGTCAACCTCGACGCAGTCACATTCCTGCAACGCGCACAGGGCAACCTGGCGAAGTTGAGCGGACTCGTGCTCTCCGGCGACAAGGTATCGGCCATCAAGTGCTACCTGACCGGCGAGCGCCTCGAGAGCGGGGAATTCAATATTCGAAAACTCAGAATTCGGGACAAGCACGGCCTGACGCGATCCGCATACAACGCCAAGGTGAATATCTACCGTGAAAACGCCGATCCGATCCTGCTCGGGATCGAGGATCGGAAACTGACAGCCGCCAGCGACCCGGCCTGAGAAAATTGGTCGGGGCGGGGAGATTTGAACTCCCGACCCCCACAACCCCATTGTGGTGCGCTACCAGGCTGCGCTACGCCCCGACCGTTACTTGCAAATCGCGGAATGCCACGCCGACGCGCGGAATCTGACCGCCCGGTCGCATTCTACCTGCGCAAACTCCCGCGTCACCAGCCGGCGGCGGGGATTCGAACTGACCGCAGACCGCGATCAGCGTCTGAGGATCTTCAGAACCTGTTCGAGTTCCAGGCGCAGCTGCTTGATTATCTGCTGGCTCTGACTGACATCCGTCTTCGCCTGATCACCGGTCAGTCGTTGCCTGGCACCACCAATAGTGAATCCGTCGTCATAAAGCAGGCTGCGGATCTGGCGAATGATCAGCACATCCTGACGCTGGTAATAACGGCGGTTACCACGCCGTTTGACGGGCTTCAGTTGCGGAAACTCCTGCTCCCAGTAACGCAACACGTGTGGCTTGACGGCGCACAGGTCACTGACTTCACCTATGGTGAAATAGCGTTTTCCTGGGATTGGAGGTAATTCGTCGTTATTCCCCGGTTCCAGCATAGGCCTCTACTCGGGCTTTTAGTTTTTGTCCCGGTCTGAAAGTCACAACTCGTCTCGCGGTGATTGGAATTTCTTCACCGGTCTTTGGATTTCTGCCCGGACGTTGGTTTTTATCCCGAAGATCAAAGTTCCCGAAGCCGGAAAGTTTAATCTGCTCCCCAACTGCGAGCGAAGCCCGCAGTTCTTCAAAATACAGGTCGACCAGTTCTCGTGCTTCGCGCTTGTTCAGTCCCAGCTCGTTGAAGAGGGACTCCGCCATGTCTGCTTTTGTCAGCGCCATTTGTTCTAGTCTCTTAGTTCCGCGCCATATTCCAGTTGTAGCTTGCGTACGGCTTTTTGCAACGCAATGTCTGCATCTTGGTCGGTAAGCGTGCGGGATGTTTCTTGTAAAATCAAGCCTAAAGCAATGCTTTTTAGCCCGGCTTCTATGCCTGGGCCTTTGTAAACATCAAAGATTTTGACCTCTCGAATCAGGTCCGGCACGGCCTCCGCAACCGCATCCTGCAGCTGGGCCGCGCAAACCTCGTCCTTGACTATGACGGCTATGTCGCGCCGTATCGACGGGAACCGGGATACAGGCCTTGCGACGCCGAACGTCGCCGAAAATACGGCATCGGCATCGAGCTCGAACAGAAATACATCGCGGCGTAGACCCAGCTGCTTGGTCACAACCGGATGCAGTTTTCCGACGCAGCCAACGCGAACGCGATTTCGCCGCACTTCAGCCGATTGCCCTGGCTGCAACATTACATTTTCCTCTTCGGAAAACGCAAACTCGGCGGCGTTGCCAGTAAGTGCCAGCAATGCCTCCACGTCGGATTTTATGTCAAAGAAATCGACCGCTCTGGCGCGATCTCCCCACTGCTCGGCGAGCGCCGTTCCAACAGCAAGTCCAGCGACCCTGACGACCTCCACCGGTGACTTCAGAGTGCCGTGGAACGTCTTGCCGATTTCGAACAGCCGCACCCTGTCCTGTTGTCGTGACAGGTTCATTGCTGCGGCGGCAAGCATTCCCCCGCACAGGCTGCCGCGCATCACGGACATCTCCGACGAAATCGGATTACTGAGTACCAGGTCGGACGAGTGCCCGGCAAGCAGGCGATCAACATGTGTGTCGACGAAACTGTAAGTAACGACCTCGCGATAGTCGCGCGCGACCAGCGTGTCGGCAACCAGCTCGAGGTCAACCCGCGCGTCGGTCGATTCCTTGATCGGTAATCGGGCCGACCCGGTTTCCTCCGGAATCCGGTCATAACCGAAGATTCTTGCGACTTCCTCAATGAGGTCGTGTTCGATCCTCAGGTCGAAGCGATAACTGGGCACACGTGCGCGCCAGCCGTCCTTTTCGGCCACCAGGTTGATTTGCAGGGATTCGAGTATCCGTTCCACAACGGCCGCCTCGATATCGATGCCGAGCAAACGGGAAATCTGCGATCGCCGCAGGCGGATGTCGACCGGTTTGGGCAGATGCTGTCGATCGATGAGGTCCGTCAACGGGCCTGCGGCACCACCGCAAATTTCCAGCAGCAGCTCTGTAGCACGTTCGACCGCCCTGCCCTGGAGCATCGGATCCACACCCCGCTCGAAACGCAGCGAAGCATCGGTATGCAGCGCATACCGCCTGGCCCGCCCGGCGATCACGTTCGGCGGCCAGAACGCGCCCTCGAGAAATACGTTCATCGTCTGGTTCGACACGGCAGTCGTGCGCCCGCCCATGATCCCTGCGAGGCCAATGGGCCCGGAATCGTCGCTGATGACAAGAGTATTCTCGTCCAGCTCGACTTCGCGGTCGTCGAGCAGGACCAGCCTTTCGCCACTCTTTGCGAAGCGCGGGCGGACAGCCCCGGTGAGCCGGTCCTGATCATAGGCATGCAACGGTTGTCCGAGTTCGACCATGACGTAATTCGTGACATCGACGACCGGGTGGATCGACCTGAGCCCCGCGCGCCGCAATCGTTCCTGCAGCCACAACGGGCTCACTGCCCTGGCATCAATACCGCGTATGACCCGGCCGGCGAAACGCGGGCATGCGGCGGGCGTAATGATGACCACGTCATGTCGATCATTTACCGTGGCCGTGATCCGCGATTCTTTGTGGGGCCGGAGGGCGGTGCCGGTCACGGCGGAAAGATCCCTTGCCAGTCCCGCCACGCTGCAGCAATCGCCCCGGTTGGGAGTCAGGTTCACATCCAGGATGGTATCGGGCAGCGCGAGAAATCCAGCCAGATCGATGCCCGTGGGTGCATCGTCCGGCAATTCGATGATGCCGTCCGATTCATCTCCAAGGCCCAGCTCCAGCGCCGAGCACAACATGCCGTTCGACACGACGCCTCGAATGGTGGATCGCTCCAGTTTCATGCCGTTGGGCAACACGACACCTGGCGCGGCAAAGGCCGTTTTCATACCTTTGCGTACGTTCGGTGCACCGCAGACGACCTCCACGGACGCCCCCTTTCCGGACCGTACCTGGCATACGCTCAATTTGTCGGCGTTCGGGTGGCGTACAACGGAAACGACCTCAGCAATTCGTACGGACCCCAGACCCGCCCCTTCAACGACGACTTCGTCGACTTCGTGGCCGGACATCGTCAGTTGTTGTACCAGTGCGGCGGAATCGAGTTCCGGGTTCACCCATTCGCGCAGCCAGTTTTCCGGAAATTTCATTGCGCCGCCCGTCTAACGGAATTGCCTGAGAAATTGCAGGTCGTTCTCGAAGAAGGACCTGAGGTCGGTAACGCCGTAGCGCAGCATGGCAAGGCGTTCTACACCGATGCCGAATGCATAGCCGGTGAATTCCCCGGCATCGATGCCTGCGCTTTCGAGAACATTCGGATGCACCATTCCACAGCCCAGGATTTCCAGCCATTTGCCCTCCTCCCATAGCACGTCGACTTCTGCTGAAGGCTCGGTGAAGGGAAAATAGGAGGGTCGGAAACGCAACTTTGCGTCACGCTCGAAGAAGCACTCGACGAACTGATGCAGCACGGCCTTGAGATTGGCGAAACTGACGTTGCGATCGACGACCAGGCCCTCGACCTGGTGAAACATCGGCGTGTGCGTTTGATCGGAATCGCAACGATAGACTCGACCCGGTGCAATGATCCGAATCGGCGCACCTTCCTTGACCATCGAGCGTATCTGCACTGGCGAGGTGTGAGTACGTAACAGGTTCCCGTCCGGGAAATAGAACGTGTCGTGCATCGCCCGCGCCGGATGGTTCTCCGGAATGTTAAGGGCTGTGAAATTATGAAAGTCGTCTTCGATCTCGGGTCCGGAGCGAATACCGAAACCTGCGTTCACGAACATGCGCTGAATCCGTGCCATCGTACGGGTCACCGGGTGCCGACCACCCAGTGACAGGCCGCGGCCAGGTAACGTGACGTCGATGCCGTCCGCGCGCAGTTTGTGCTCGAGCGCCAGTCGCTCGAGGACCTCGCGCCGCTGGTCGATCAACGCGTGAACCTCGTTCTTGACCCGGTTGAGTTCCTGGCCAGCTGCCGGGCGCTGATCAGCCGGAAGCTCGCTCAGGTTCTTCAGGAACGCGGTCACCGCGCCCTTTTTACCGAGAAAAGCAACTCGCACTGCATCGAGCGCAGCCAGGTCATCGGCATTCGCTACCCGATGTTGCGCCGCCGCCAAAAGCTCTTCCGGTGCCCGCATGATTCAGCCGGTTTGTCCCGCCGGGTCGTCGGCGGAACGCCGCGACTTCGACAGGTCAGTTCGACGCGAGCGCCGCTTTCGCTTGCGCCGCTATCGCACCGAATGCTTCCGGATCGTGTACCGCGATATCCGCAAGCACTTTGCGATCAATTGCCAGTGCGGCACGATTCATGCCGTTGATCAGCTTGCTGTACGACATGCCATGAAGCCGTGCTGCCGCGTTTATGCGAGCAATCCACAGCGCTCGGAACTCGCGCTTGCGCTGGCGGCGGTCACGGTATTCATACTGCCCGGCCTTGATCACTGCCTGTTTCGCAGCACGGTAGACGGTACCGCGGGCATTGTAATAACCCTTGGCCTTGCCGAGGATTTTCTTGTGGCGCGCATTTGCGATTACGCCGCGTTTGACTCTTGCCATGACTCAATCTCCTCAACTGTACGGGAGCATGCGGCGCACGCCCGGGACGTCGCAATCAGCAACCTGCTGGGTTACCCCGAGCTGGCGCTTACGCTTCGACTTTTTCTTGGTCAGGATATGATTGAGATGGGACTGGGCTCTTTTGTAGCCGCCCTTGCCCGTCCGGCGGAAGCGCTTGGCGGCGCCCCGGTTGGTCTTCATTTTCGACATTGTCGTCTCCGAGTTTTCTAGCCATGCCGCGTACACGCATATGCGAGCCGCGGGAGGCGGGTATTAGCGTTCGTGCGCTTGCTTGCGCACTTGGCCGTTACTCACTTTTTCTTTGGTGACATGACCATGATCATCTGCCGCCCTTCCAGCTGCGGCGTCTGCTCAACGACACCAAATTCTTCAAGGTCGTCCTTGACCCTGGCCAGAAGCTTCGCACCGAGTTCCTGGTGCGCCATTTCCCTGCCTCTGAACCTCAAGGTGACTTTAGCTTTGTCACCGTCTTCGAGAAACTCGATGAGTTTCTTCAACTTGACCTTGTAGTCGCCGGCTTCCGTGCCCGGGCGAAACTTGATTTCCTTGACATGCACCTGCTTCTGCTTGCGCTTCGCAGTCTGTGCTTTCTTGTTCAGTTCGAAGATGTACTTGCCGAAGTCCATGACGCGGACGACTGGCGGGTCCGCCGTTGGCGAAACTTCTACAAGATCCAGCTCCTCGTCACGTGCTATCTGCAAAGCGGCGGACAGTGACATTACACCTGCCTGCTCTCCATCTGCTCCGATTACCCTGACCTTCGGCGCGTCGATCTCTTCATTGCGCCTAACACGCTTTGTGGCTGCGATCCTTGTATCCTCCAAACAACAAAAATGCCACGGTCTGCCAAAGCAGACCGCGGGACGCGAATTCTATAGACCCGGATGCCCGGAAACAAGGCCCGGACTGCCGTGAAATGACTGAAAATTCGCGGAAAAATAGCGTTTCCGACTTGAATTGCCGTGACACCGCACCCGGACAGGCGCTGGCTGACAAGGTACTCGCCGGTTGCATCAGCATCGGCGCGGTGGCAACGGACACGACTGGCGGAATCTGGTGGGCGATGATGGTTTCGAACCAACGACCTCCACGATGTCAACGTGGCGCTCTACCCCTGAGCTAATCGCCCTCTGAAAAATACCGCCTTCGTTCGTATGCCCCTGAGCTAATCGCCCTCTGAAAAATACCGCCTTCGTTCGTATGCCCCTGAGCTAATCGCCTTCTGAAAAATGCGGTTTCGGCAACTTCATACGCAAAGCCGCTGGCTGGCGGGCGCACAAAGATACTTAAGGGCCTGATCGTCCGCAAGCTTCGCGGCCGCCGGGTTTGGCGTTTCAACCGGCAAGCCGGTCCGTCAATCCTAGCCCGGCCTTTCGAATTTCCTGGATCTCGTCGCGGAGTCTCGCCGCCTCTTCGAACTCGAGGTCTCTCGCATGTTTCAGCATCTTCCGCTCGAGAGCCTGCGCCTTCCGCAGCAATTGCTCGGGGGTCATCGCTCGGTACGCTGCGGCCTCCTCGGCAGCACGACGTACGGCGCGATCCGGCACAGGGTAGGCGGCTTCCATGACATCAGCCACCTGCTTGATGATCGTCGCGGGCTCGATGCCATGCTGCAGGTTGTGCGCCAGTTGTCGCTCGCGACGCCTGTTGGTTTCATCCATGGCCCTTTGCATCGAGCCGGTAACTTTGTCCGCATACAACAGGGCCTTGCCGTTGAGGTGGCGGGCGGCACGCCCTATCGTCTGGATGAGAGAGCGTTCCGATCGCAGGAACCCTTCCTTGTCGGCATCCAGAATGGCAACCAGAGAGACTTCGGGCATGTCGAGCCCTTCGCGTAGCAGGTTGATTCCAACCAGCACGTCGAACGCGCCGAGCCGCAGGTCCCGGATGATCTCGGTGCGCTCGACCGTTCCTATGTCCGAGTGCAGGTAGCGAACCCGCACGTTGTGCTCCTGCAGGTAATCGGTCAGGTCCTCGGCCATTCTCTTGGTCAGCGTAGTTATCAGGACCCGCTCGTCCGCAGCAACCCGTTCGCGAATTTCCGACAACACGTCGTCCACCTGGGTTCTGGCGGGACGGACCTCCAGCGCAGGATCGACCAGGCCGGTCGGGCGAACCAGCTGCTCGACCACCTTGTCAGCGTGCGCCGACTCGAAATCCCCCGGCGTCGCCGACACATAGATCGTTTGCGGCGACAGCCGCTCGAACTCGTCAAAGCGCAAGGGGCGGTTGTCGAGAGCCGACGGCAGGCGGAATCCGTACTCCACCAGAGTCTCCTTGCGCGAACGGTCGCCGCGGTACATGCCGCCGAGTTGCGGGATGGTTACATGGCTCTCGTCTATGATCAGTATCGCTTTCGGTGGCAGGTAGTCGAAAAGGCAGGGAGGCGGCTCACCTTCCCTGCGGCCCGACAGGTAACGC
The DNA here is from genome assembly GCA_035457045.1 of Woeseiaceae bacterium. Classification (GTDB taxonomy): domain Bacteria; phylum Pseudomonadota; class Gammaproteobacteria; order Steroidobacterales; family Woeseiaceae; genus JAKEGN01. The sequence goes on from DATICC010000215.1 coordinate 12,268, forward strand.
GAGTAGTTCTCGATGCCCTGGCAGTACCCGAGTTCGCGTATCATCTCGACATCAAATAAAGTTCGCTGCTCAAGTCTTTGAGCTTCCAACAATTTATTGATCCCCCGCAGGTAGTCAACCCGGTCCTTCAGCTCGGCCTTGATTTCATCGACCGCCGCCAGGAGTTTTTCGCGAGGGGTCACGTAATGGGTTTTGGGGAATACGGTCAGCCTCGGAACCCGGCGCAGCACTTCGCCGGTCAGCGGATCGAAATACGACAGGGATTCGATTTCCTCGTCGAACAGCTCGACCCGAACCGCGTCCCGCTCCGACTCGGCCGGAAAGATATCGATGACGTCGCCCCGCACCCGGTAACTGCCCTGGGCAAATTCGAGTTCATTGCGCTTGTATTGCATTTCCGCCAGGCGCCTGAGCAGGCTGCGCTGGTCGATCCTGTCCCCGCGTACCAGGTGCAGAACCATGCTGAAATAGGCCTCCGGGTCGCCCAGCCCGTAAATTGCCGAAACCGTCGCGACGATGATGGCATCGGGCCGCTCGATAAGCGCCTTCGTGGCTGACAGACGCATTTGCTCAATGTGCTGGTTTATGGACGCGTCTTTCTCGATATAGGTATCCGAGCTCGGTACGTACGCTTCCGGCTGATAGTAATCGTAATAGGAGACGAAGTACTCGACGGCATTGCGCGGGAAGAATTCACGCATTTCCCCGTAAAGCTGTGCAGCCAGTGTCTTGTTCGGCGCCAGGATAATCGCGGGTCGCTGCACGGCCTCGATGACGCTTGCCATCGTGAAGGTCTTGCCGGAGCCGGTCACGCCGAGCAGCGTCTGGCGCGCAAGGCCGTCGTTCAGGCCCTCGACGAGCCCGTCAATTGCCGGTGCCTGGTCGCCTGCGGCGCGATACTTTGAAACCAGCGTCAGGCGGTCCCGCTCGTCGGCCAAAGTCTTCTTGGGCAGGGTTACAGAATCACGTACCATGTGCGGCTCATTTTCGGAGGCAAGCTTTTGAGTTTATCAGTTTCGGAACGAATGGCACGGGTCCGTCCCTCTCCGACCAGCGCCGCCCTGGCACTGGCTGCGGAGTTGAAGGCGGCCGGCCGCGACCTGGTGAGTCTCGGTGCCGGTGAGCCGGACTTCGATACACCGCAGCACATAAAAGCGGCAGCAATAGCGGCGATCCATGCAGGGGTGACCAAGTACACGCCGATCGATGGCACGGCGCAACTGAAGGCCGCCATTCAGCGCAAGTTTGCCCGCGACAACGGACTGCACTATCAGCCGAACCAGATCCTGGTCTCGAGCGGGGCCAAGCAAACCCTTTTCAACGTGTGCCAGGCCGTACTGAGCGTCGGCGATGAAGCCATCATCCCCGGCCCCTATTGGGTGTCCTATCCAGACATGGTTCGCCTTGCAGATGGCGAGCCTGTCATTATCGAGACGGATATCGAGTCCGGTTTCAAGATATCGCCGGAACAGCTGGCCGCAACCCTGACAGACAAGACGCGCCTCCTGTTCCTGAACAGCCCGTCGAACCCGACCGGCAGCTGCTATGCGAAGGCCGAATTCGAGGCACTTGGAACGGTGCTTGCGGATTACCCCGACGTTGTCGTCGCCGCAGATGATATTTACGAAAAGATCTACTGGGCCGATGAGCCATTTTGCAGTTTCGCTGCCGCGTGCCCTTCGCTTGCGGACCGTACCGTAACAATCAACGGTGTGTCGAAGAGTCACGCAATGACCGGTTGGCGTATTGGCTATGCAGGTGGTCCGGCGTCGGTTATCGGTGCGATGAAAACCATCCAGAGTCAGTGCACCTCGAACCCCTGCAGTATCTCCCAGGTCGCGGCAATAGCTGCGCTCGACGGTGACCAGGCTTGTGTAGGTGAAATGGCGAAGGCCTACCGTGAGCGAAGCCGATACATCTCCGCTGCTCTGAACGACCTGCCAGGCATGCGATGCCGCGAGGGCGAAGGCGCTTTTTACGCCTTCCCGCACGTGGATGAGGCGATCCGCAATCTCGGACTACGGGACGACGGTGAATTCGTCAATCACCTGTTGCAGAACGCCGACGTGGCAATGGTCCAGGGCAGCGCATTCGGTGCCCCAGGATACGTCCGAATTTCTTTCGCCTGTTCGATCGCTGAACTCGAGAAAGCCGTGGAGCGCATGCATCGCGTACTGGCATGAAAGCCGTCGGCTACGAACGGAAAGCCCTGCAGAATGCGGTACTTGCTTGCTTGACACAGGTGCATGGCTGGACCAGAATCCCGGCCCGTGTGCAGAATGCCACACCGAAACGCCACACTGAAATTCCCCGGTAGCTCAGTTGGTAGAGCGACGGACTGTTAATCCGTTGGTCGCTGGTTCGAGTCCGGCCCGGGGAGCCAGATTTTGCAGACGACCCTCGATTATGGGGCCGAGTGAAAACACGAGGCCATCTCGGTTGAGATGGCCTCTTTACGATTCGATCAACGATGCACCGGGCGTCAACACGCACTTGCAATGGAACATCCGGCCGGGCCGGGACCTGTTGCTGATCTTCAATCACGGTTTCGAACCGCGGCTCACCGACATCAACCAGGCGCCGCCCACGGGTAATTCCGTGATCGTCAAGCTGCACTCGGATACCAATTGGTAAGGTGCCATCGGCAATTCATCGTGTTGCCGATCGAGCAAAGGCGCCTCATTCCGCGAACACGAAACTCTTGTTCACAGCCTGCTGACGCACGGACTCCGTCAGCGCCTCTTTCAGCGTGTCAGCGCCCTCCTCCGCCTGGGCCTTGCGCTGCTCGGCCACATAGGCATCGCGCTGCTGGCTGAGTTCCATGATCTCAGCCTTCAGCTCGGCGCGCGCCTTCGCTTTTTGGTCTACGAAGTCCTTGCGGGCCTCGGGGGCCATGGCCTGCATTTCTTCCGGCAGCGCTTCGGGTTCCATTTCGTCAAGGTCGGCTTCACCAGCCTCGACCGCGTCCACCAGGTCCCACTTTGCGTTGCCGTAAAACGCCGTAGCTTTTGCCCTCGCCCGCTCCGCGAGGAGGCCTGCGGACACGCCGGAGCTGTTGCTGTCCTGTTCCTGCTGCCGCGCCGCGCCGGCCGCACCTTCCGTGCCGTACGGAATGTAGGTCTCGTTCAATCGTGCGTTCAGCGTGGCGATCCGCTCGTCCTGTGGCGCCTCCACATGCACCACTGCCTGGTTGTGGTCGATGCTCATGTAGTTACCACCGGCCAGCAGCGCGCCTTGCTGCCAGCCTTCGTTCAGGCCCGTCTGGTAATCGCCGGCGTGGATGGTATTGACGACGACGCCGCGCGTCTTGGCCCCGGCGATCGCATCGGTGAAGGGCGTCGGCCCTTGGGTAAAGGGCTCGTTACCGGCGATGAAGATGGCCTTCACGTCGTTCGGCGACGTGCTCCACTGCAAGTGGCTTACCGCCTCCGCGATGACATGACCGCAATACTCATCACCGCCGTTGGTGGTCAGCGCAAACAAAGCCTCGGACACCTTGTCCAGCTCCCGCGTCAGCCCGACGACCTGTCGAACGTAGCCCCGCCGGGCATCCAGGCCGCTGTTGCCGTACTCATACACCGCCACCTCGAGCACCGGTGTTTTCCCGTCGCGCTTCGCTTTGGAGAACTCGTTGACCGCCTGCCACAGCTGCTGGCGGGCCTGATCGATCAGGCCGTCCATACTGTTACTGGTGTCCAGCAGGATGGCGAGCTGGACCTTCGGATGCTGGATCGGAATGGTTTGCTCGGTCCGGTCGGGCGGCTGTGGGTTGGTCCAGGACACGGCGGGCGCGACGAAGACCAGCACCGAGGTGAGATAAATGCGGGGTTTCATAATCCGACTCCGTTCCTGTTGAGGATGTCAGTCAGACTATGGGTCCGGCCCGGTGAATGTCAGACACGGCTTCGTAAAACGTCTTGGCTGGGATTTACACAACGTTTACAAGGAGAGCGCGGATTGGGGTCGAACCGATTTGGCGTGCGAATCTTCCGAGGACACTGAATACAACCCGCTGTCCAGAGCTTGGATCTCCGCCGTAACCGGCGGTCGGTCAGTAGCCAATGAGATCGAAAAAGTCCCTGAGGCTGTCTTTCGCGGCCTGCTGATCGTTCCAGGGCTCGAAGGACGCGGCATGGTCCGCGCCAGAGCGCAGCCGTACATCGGACGAATTCACCAGCAATCGGATGATATCGAGCGTGACTTCATAATAGCCGTCTATTGCCGATGCGACCGGCTTTGCATAGATCCCCTCGCTTGCGCCTATGGAGTCCGGGGTCCATCCTGCCAACTGCAGCTGGAACGGTTCGCCGTCAAGGAACAAGACCGGCGATTCGAAGCTGTCCCTCCGGCCTGTATCGTCGGATTCCTGGCCGGTACTCCAAACTCCTAACCAGAGAAAGTAGCGGTACTGTCCGCTTCGGTTTACCTGGATCGGGCCCATATTCACAAAGTCCCGGGCGTAGGCCGAATGACCGGAATCATCCCTGTAGAAGATCATCGGGGTCTTGACTGCCGTAAGCGTCACACTGGTAAGTGGATCGAGTGCCTCGATTGTCGTTGCGCCGAACGTCGTGCAACTGCCGAGGCAGGACAGGAGCACAACTTGCAGCACCTGGGAGATGCTTCGCGGACGCCGTAAGTCGGACATGGTTATTGGAATATCAGTTGGTAGCCGAGATTGATGAAGTAGGAATCACGATCAAAGTCGGCGATTTGCGCATTGCGACTGGCAATTTGCTTGCCACCTTCGAGATCGACTCTGCCACTTCGTCCCAGACGATACTGCATTCGCAGTCCGGGCGTATAGATCCACTCCGAGCTCATGTCGGTCAGAATCTCCCGATAATCCACGCGCAACCGGGGATTCAACCGGAATCCATTGCCAAACGGATAGCGGGTATCGATATTGATCGAGTAGACGCGAGCGCTACTCGAATCCGCCATGCGCAGGCCCAGTATCGATACATCCCCTTCCTTGAGCAGGCTGCTTGCCAGTAAATTGGCTGACAAGTACCGATGGGTGGATTTCGGGCTCGCCGGAACACCGCCTGACTCGAGCGTTGCATCGATATCTGACTGCGATGCATCGAGCGACAATTGCAGCCGTGGCGTCAATGGTTGTGATATGCCAAAGGTATAGGTTGTGCTTATCGCTGTGCGATCCAGGCTCAATTGTCGAATTTCCTCTTCCGTGAACAAGGCCTGCAGTTCCGAAAACGAGGATAATTGCTGTCCAATCAAAGCGTTGCCCGTGCTCAGGAAGGGACTTCTACGACGGTCAACCAGGGCATTCAAAGTCGTGCCGGACGTCAATCGCCAACTTCCCTGCAGGAACGCGCTGCCAAGCTCCTGATATGAAATATCGTAGTCAAGCATGCCCCAAAGGCTCTTGCCGTTTTGGAAATAACGCAACTCGGTGCCCACGGCCTGGCGGTCGGTCATGCCGGCAATGGTTTGCTGGATAAAGAATGCTCCTATATCGAGACTTTCCCCTGTCGGCGCGTAATTGGCGCTTACGCCATAGAAATTCCGGTCATCATCAATGCCATCGGAGGTGGATAGCACGGGCTTGCCGACCACCGCATTGAGCAGCAACTTGCCGGTCACCTGAAAGGCAAGATTTCCACCATCGAAGCGACCCAGCACGCCACCCGAATTGCGGGACTGCCGGCCCAGCCTGCCGCGCAAACCGGTTTGTGGGTCCGCGAGGTCGACGTAGGCGTAGGAGATTCGGGTGTCGTTTCCCGGGCCAATTTCCTCGCCCAACATATCGTATTGGTAGCCAGCTGCTATTCTCGAACTGAAGTCAAATCGTTCACCGCGTCGTCGCAAGTCGAAATTTACGTCGGTAAAGAGGGAAGACTGGTTGATGACCTCGTCTTCCTCGTTCATCTGGTTGACGTCGCGGCGATAGTACTGTGACAGGAAAGTATTGAAGCGCCAGGGGCTGCGGTCGCCGGATGTGCTCGCCGACACGGAACCGTCGGACGTAGCTGACGTCTGACCTGAATTTGCAGCCGATACCAGTGCCGAAAGCCGTTGACGCACGCGCACCGCGCCTTCACCGTCCGGATAGGTCGCGAGGTAGCGCTTGTATTCAGCCGTTGCGTGCGCGACCTGCCCGTTTCGCTCACGGGCCAGGCCGAGATACTCGAGCGCAAGGGGCGTCTGTTCGCTCGGCGGCATCTGAAGTATCTTGGTGTAGATTTGAACTGCGCGGTTTATGTCGCCATCGGTCATCGCCTGGCGCGCATTGGCCATCAGCTGCTCTGCTTTCGCATCTGCTTCCGGCAACAACGCTGTCGGCGCGGCCGCCGGGTTGCTCTCCGCGATTGGTCTGCCCACCACCTCGCTCGCCGCAGCGGTCGCTGCTGTTGTGCCGCCCGCAGCTGACACTTCGTCCGCCGACGCATGATCGATCCAGGCCCCGGGATACTTCTCACGGACCTTGAGCACTGCCGCCGTGGCTGCGTCAGCCGAAGGGAAAAAGCCGAGCCGCAAGCGGTACCAGGTTTTCTGGTCGAGTGTCGCCACGGTCTCGAAAACGACCTGCCCACTGTCTTTTGCAACTGCCGCGATGTCCGCAAGGCTGTTTGGTGTCAAAGACGAGTTCAGGTTGATGACGTATTTCTGGCCGGTTACTACGCTCTGAGGCTTCAGGCGGGTTGTGTCGGCCGTTACGCCAGACGTGCGTGACGACTGGTTTAGTGCCGCCGGCGAGTTCAGGTAGACGCGAACCGACAGTTGGTCGTCGGCCCCGGCCGTCGATACTTCGAATCGAACGTCTTCGCTGAAATTGATCGTAAGGACCGGACCGACGGCGGTGTTGCCGTCATACTCGAAGTCAACGATCCTGGCACCATCCGCACCTGCCGGCCGAAATTGCTCTCGCTGCTCGGCGACCAGTGGCGAAACGCCATTACAAATGCCGGTGGACTCGAGAAGAACTCGCAAAGTCGCACCATGGTTCGCCGGTTCGTGGGACTCGTACGAGATACGGCAGTTAAAGCGGATATTCAGTTGCGCAAGCGACGCGCCGCTCTTCACTTCGGAACCCGCAATAAATCCCGGACCAGCGAGAGTACCGCCACTGCCGCACGCAAACGCAAGCACCAGAATCAATCGAGCTAGAC
>DATICC010000216.1:0-5000 GCA_035457045.1 Woeseiaceae bacterium
CGTGGCGTGCTGGCCTGGGACCTGTCCACCGGCCAGTTGCACCTTTTCCGGGCCCACGCGGTGATCCTCGCCACCGGCGGTTATGGCCGCGCCTATTTTTCCTGCACCTCGGCGCACACCTGTACCGGTGACGGCAATGCCATGGTCATGCGTGCCGGCCTGCCGGTGCAGGATATGGAGTTCGTGCAATTTCATCCGACCGGAATATACGGCGCCGGCATGCTGATCACCGAGGGCGTGCGCGGCGAAGGCGGTTACCTCACCAATTCGAGCGGCGAGCGATTCATGGACCGGTATGCGCCGAACGCGCGGGATCTCGCTTCACGGGACGTGGTCAGCCGATCGATGACGATCGAGATTCGGGAGGGCCGCGGCGTCGGCCCGGACAGGGATCATATTCATTTGCATCTCGAACACCTCGGCCCCGATGTAATCGCCGAAAGGCTCCCGGGCATCGCGGAATCGGCGAGAATTTTTGCGGGGGTCGACGTCACCCGCGCGCCAATTCCGGTGTTGCCGACCGTGCACTACAACATGGGTGGTATTCCGGCCAACTACAATGGAGAGGTGGTCACACTGCGAGACGGTGATCCGGATGCGGTTGTACCCGGACTTATGGCAGTCGGTGAAGCTGCTTGCGTATCGGTGCACGGCGCAAACCGCCTGGGCTCCAATTCATTGCTCGACCTGGTCGTTTTCGGACGATCTGCTGCAAGACATTGTGCCGAGCTGCTGAGACCCCGGCAGCGCCATGCCGCTCTGCGCGCGGATGCCGGGCGCAACAGCATCGAGCGCATCGACAGGTTGCGCCAGGCCAGCGGCACGCGTTCGACCGCCGGGATTCGCCTCGAAATGCAAAAGACCATGCAAAACCATGCCGCGGTTTTTCGCACCGGTGATTCGCTGAGCGAGGGTGTGCAGTTGTTGCGCAAGACGTTCAGGTCTTTCTCCGACGTTCGCATAAGCGATCGTTCGATGATCTGGAATACGGACCTGATCGAAACCATGGAGCTCGAGAACCTGCTCCTGAACGCTGCGGTCACTATCGAGTCTGCTGCAAACCGGCTGGAAAGCCGCGGCGCGCACGCGCGCGAGGACTATCCCGAACGCGATGACGCCAACTGGATGAAACATACGCTGTCGTGGATCGACGCCCAGGGCGATGTCAGTTTCGGATACCGTCCCGTGCATCTCGATACGCTGACTGACGAAGCGGCCACCGTGCCGCCGAAGGCAAGGGTGTACTGACAAGGGTGTGCTGACAATATGAACGTATTCTGCGCAGAGACAAAGGATCAGTCGGAACGGGAGCCCGCCGGTGGCTGAGTTCCGGCTTCCGCCGAATTCCAGGGTGCGAAAAGGCAGGCATTTTGCGGCCGCAACCGGTGCGGCCAACGTAAAGCGCTTTGCTGTCTACCGCTACGATCCCGATAGCGGCGAGAATCCGCGCATCGATACCTACGACGTTGATATGGACAGCTGTGGGCCCATGGTCCTAGATGCGCTGATCAAGATCAAGAACGAGATCGATCCGACCCTCACGTTCCGCCGGTCCTGCCGCGAGGGTATCTGTGGTTCCTGTGCGATGAACATCGACGGTGGCAATACCCTGGCCTGCACCATGGCCGCGGATGATGTGCGCGGAGAGGTCAGAATCTACCCGCTGCCGCACATGCCCGTCGTGAAGGACCTGGTCCCGGACCTGACCAACTTCTACGCGCAATACGCATCCATCAAGCCCTGGCTGCAATCGCGGACGCCGGCGCCGCCGGATCGCGAACGACTGCAGAGCAAGAAAGACCAGGAGCGCATAGACGAACCCGCCGCTTGCATACTGTGTGCCTGCTGCTCAACGAGTTGCCCGAGTTACTGGTGGAACAGCGACCGCTATCTCGGCCCGGCGGCTCTGCTGGCCGCTTACCGGTGGCTGGTCGACAGCCGCGATGAAGCAACGGGTGAACGCCTCGATGACCTGGAAGATCCGTTTCGCCTGTACCGTTGCCACACCATCATGAATTGCACCCAGACCTGCCCGAAAGGGCTCAATCCGGCGCGGGCCATCGCCGAGACCAAGAAAATGCTGGCGGAGAGGCGGCATTGAGCCTCGAGGCAATGCAGTCATCGGACAATCGGGTTCGCTGGCAATGCCGTCGAGGCACCCGGGAACTGGATCACTTGTTGCTGTCATGGTTCGAGTCATCCTACGCCAACGCGAGCGACACGCAAAAATCGGCATTTCGCTCACTTCTGCAGTTGCAGGATCCGGAACTTGTTGCTTATCTGCTCGGTGCTGCATCACCTGCCGATACGCAACTTGCCGATGTCGTCAACGCCGTGCGAAACCGATCTTCGGGCTGACCCTTTGTTACGGTGCCTGCTGATGACGATCGCCTCGGGCTTGCACCTGGCCGGCGTGGGGCTCCTGTCACAGTTGCCGATCCCGGCCGGCGCGCGCGCAGTGTTATTGTCCGCCTGGCTTTGCATGTGTGCTCGGGACTGGCGGAATCAACTGCGCGCATACCGACGCGTGACCGCGATTCGCATCCGGGAGTCGGGACAGATCGAGACCGTCGGATCTGGCGGACGGGTCGAACCGGCAAGATTGCTGGCCGGCAGTGTCGTCCTGCCGCAGATTGCGTGGCTCAGGCTCGCGTTCGCGGACCGCAGTTGCTACGGCGAGTTGCTGGCAGGCGATGCCAGCCGGAGTACCGCCTGGCACTGGCTGCAGCTGGGCTGGCAGCAACACGGGGCGCGCTTTGGACAGCCGGATCGAAGCTGATACCATTTCTGTGACCTGTTTCAGGGTCCAGAGAAAAAAACAGCGTAATGCGCATGGATACCCTTCATTTCCCAGAACTTTCGGCACGACGCCCGGTCTACCCGGGGGTCGACTGGCCGTGCCGGTCTACCGGCAGGGCCTGCCTCGATGGCAACTGAGTGGTCCGACGCCCAACTGGTCCGTCGGGTCCAGAAAGGTGAGAAAGGCGCTTTTGATCTTCTTGTGCTCAAATACCAGCACAAGATCGTCAATCTGGTGATGAGATATGTGCGGGACCCGGACCAGGCATTGGACATTACCCAAGAGGCCTTTCTCAAGGCCTATCGGGCATTGCCCAGGTTTCGCGGCGACAGTGCGTTTTACACCTGGCTTTACAGAATCGCGGTGAATACGGCAAAGAACTATCTGGCGGCACAACGGCGCAGGCCGATGGACGTCGAGCTCGACCTGCAGGACCCGGAGCAATTCGACCTGCACGCGAATCTCAAGGACACGGACACGCCTGAAGGTGTAACCCTCGGGCGGGAGTTGCACGAAGCAGTCGAACGGGCGATCGCGGCGCTGCCGGACGACCTCCGGACTGCCATAGTTTTGCGCGAACTCGAGGGTATGAGCTACGAGGAGATCGCACAGACCATGGACTGCCCCGTGGGCACCGTGCGGTCGCGCATTTTCAGGGCCCGGGATGCCATAAGCAAAAGGATTGGCAACCTGATTGATTGAGTGAGACGGATAATTGGCCGCCGACGCAGTTACAGGCGGGTGAATTCTGGGGGTTTCTACTCCCGCAGGTGAAATATGAATGATGCATTGAAAATGCAAATCTCGGCCTTTATCGATGGCGAGCTGCCTGAGAACGAGGCGGAATTGTTATTGCGGCGGCTGAACCAGGACGCGGCCATGCGCCAGCAGGTAGCGAAGTACCTGGCCATCGGCCGATACATGCGGCGCGACCCGGAATTGCCGGGCATGCCCGAACTCCGCAGCAGAATCGCAAGTGCGCTGGGCGAGGAACTGGCGCCGGCGGCGCAAGTCGAGGTCCGGCAAGCATCCTGGTTTGTCAGGCCCGCCCTGGGCGTTGCCCTTGCGGCTTCGGTTGCCGTGGTGGCGCTGGTCGGTCTGCGCCAGTCAATTCTTCCGGATGATGCCGGGCCCGGGACCCAGGCGGCAGTCGAGTTCACCGGTTCCGCGCCGTCGATTACACAAGCGGCAGCCGAGGACGTACTGTCCGAAGAATTGCGGCACATGTACCTGCGACACAGCGCAAGCTCTGCCGACTTCGGCAGCAGCGGCATGATCACCCGCCTCGTTACCCTCGAATTGCAGGGTGGAGAAAGGGTGAGAATCGACCCGCAGAACTCGGCGGCGGAGACCGCTGCCATCGACAGCATGGTGCCATCCGAAGACGATGATGCCGATGTTGACGCGGCAGGCGAGCGGGGCACAGACGACGTGAACCGGGTGGATTGATACAGATGCTGCTGCCCTTGCGGATATGCACTGCCGCCGCATGCCTGGTGGTGTTGCTGTCGACGGCGCCGGCAACGGCAGAGAGCGAGGACAGGTCCGCGCCGGCCGAATGGCTGCGCAGCATGTCGCGGGCGCTATCTGAAATCGACTATGAAGGCACCGTAATCAGGCGGCAGAACGGCAAGGCCGAAGCGCTGAAGGTCGTTCACAAGGTCATAGATGGCGTAGTCCACGAGCGGCTGGTCACGCAGGAAGGTAACGGACTCGAGATCGTCAGGGTGGGCGACGAAGCGCATTGCATACTTCCGGACCGGAAATCGGTTCTGATCGAACGCTGGGACGACCACAGTGCCTTGTTTTCGGCGCTGCCCGGCGGCGATATACGCTTCGGCGCTCATTACGATCTGTCCGTGGTCCGCGAGGAGCGCGTCGCGGGGCGTGCTGCCGTCCTGATCGCGGTACGACCACACGACCAGTTCCGCTTTGGACATCGTCTCTGGCTGGATCGCGAGACAGCGTTTCCACTGCGGACCGAATTGGTCGATCACAATGGCGAACTGATCGAGGAGATAAAGTTTGCCGATATTCGGCTTGGCGACCTCGTGTCCAGGGAGGCATTGAAGCCGTCCCTGAGCCTCGATGACTTTACCTGGTACGCGGAGCCCGCAAGGACACCGCCGGTTCCTGCAGAAGCAGGCTGGGGCAGTAACGATCTGCCATCCGGATTCCAGGTCATGTCGATGACCGTCGA
>DATICC010000217.1:0-2578 GCA_035457045.1 Woeseiaceae bacterium
TTCTGATAGGTGAAGGCCAGCTCCGCCCCGTGCTGGGCGAGAACGCGGCTGATTCCCCAGGCGATCGACTTGTCGTTGGCGACCCCGAGGATCAGCCCGCGCTTGCCGGCCATCAGGCCCTGAGGGGGCGCTGCCTCAGCCATGATACCGGCTCAGCGCCAGGGTCGCGTTGGTGCCGCCGAAGCCGAACGAGTTCGAGATCACCGTGTCGAGCCCGGCCTGGTCGAGCCGCTCCAGCGCGATCTCCTCGGGCCCGAGCGCCGGATCGAGCTCGCCGATGTTCGCCGAGGCGGCGATGAAGTCGTGCTGCAGCATCAGCAGGCAGTGAATGGCCTCCTGCACGCCGGTCGCCCCGAGCGAGTGCCCGCACAGCGACTTGCTGGATGCAAACCTGGGAAGGTCCGCGCCGAATACCTCGCGAATCGCCGCCAGCTCCTGCGTGTCGCCTACCGGCGTACTGGTACCGTGAGTATTGATGTAGTCGATGGGTGCCTGCACGGTCGAACGTGCGAGGCGCATGCAGCGAACCGCTCCTTCACCCGAGGGCGCCACCATGTCATGGCCGTCGGAAGTCGCGCCATAACCGACGATCTCGGCATATATTTTCGCGCCACGCGCCCGGGCATGCTCCAGTTCCTCGACCACGACCATGCCCGCGCCCGCCGCGATTACGAAACCGTCGCGATTGGCGTCATAGGTTCTGGATGCTTCGGCTGGCCGGTCGTTGTATTTCGTAGACAGAGCCCCCATGGCATCGAACAGGCTGGCCAGTGTCCAGTGTTCCTCCTCTCCTCCGCCGGCAAATACGATGTCCTGTTTGCCAAGTTGTATCTGCTCCATTGCAGCGCCGATGCAATGTGCGCTGGTCGCGCATGCGGACGTGATCGAGTAGTTGATGCCCTTGATCCTGAACGGTGTTGCGAGGCAAGCTGAAACAGTGCTGCCCATGGTGCGCGGCACCATGTACGGCCCGATCTTGCGCACGCCCTTTTCGCGAAGGATATCCGCCGCGAGCACGATGTTGGCGCTGGATGCGCCGCCGGATGCGGCGATCAGCCCGGTACGCGGATTGGAAATGTCCGACTCCGCGAGGCCCGAGTCCTGGATCGCCTGTTGCATCGCGATATACGAGTAAGCCGCTGCATCACCCATGAATCGCAGTACCTTGCGATCGATGTGCGCGGAGGTATCAATGTCGACACTGCCGCAGACCTGGCTGCGCAAGCCCATCTCTCTGAATGACTCGTTGGCACGGATGCCGGAGCGGCCGTTTTTCAGCGAATCCACGACCGCGTCGCTGCTGTTCCCGAGACACGACACGACTCCAAGACCCGTTATCGCAACACGCCGCATCAGCACACCTTAGAAATTGTCCGTGGATGTGAAAAGGCCCACTCGAAGGTCCTCGGCCGCCTAGAAATTGTCCGTGGAAGTAAATAGGCCCACCCGCAAGTCCTCCGCAGTGTAGATCTGGCGCCCGTCAACGGCCATGGATCCATCGGCGATGGCCATCGTAAGCTTGCGTGTGATAATCCTTTTGAGATCGAGTTGATACGTAACCAGTTTCGCAGTTGGCAATACCTGCCCGGTAAACTTCACGTTACCGACGCCGAGCGCCCGTCCCTTGCCGCGATTGCCCATCCATACAAGGAAGAATCCGACCAGTTGCCACAGCGCATCCAGGCCCAGGCAACCCGGCATGACCGGATCGCTTTCGAAATGACATTTGAAAAACCACAGCCCGGGGTTGATATCCAGCTCCGCCTTGATCTCGCCCTTGCCGAAAGCCCCGCCTTCGTGAGTAATCAGGGAAATGCGATCGGTCATCAGCATGTCGGGCAAAGGCAGGCGTCCGCTGTCCGGGTCGAAGAGTTTGCCATGACCGCACTGCAGCAACTCGTCCCTGTCGTAGGCATTCTTGCGGCCTGGCGGCGGGCCGTCGGCAGTCGACTGTTGCTTGATTTCGGTCATTCGCGCCCCGGGGCTTCTTGAAATATTGCGGGCCGATGCCGCGATGTCAGACTATGCCTGAGGTGGCGTATCTTACCGAACCTGCCCGCAGTGGGGTAAGAAAATATGGCAGATCCGGCCGGCCGTTTGCTGCGCCGCATTCAGATCTTGTCGTAGTCGAGGACCAGTTTGCGGCTGGTCGGATGCGACTGGCATGCAAGGACATAGCCCTTGTCGATCTCCCAGGATTCGAGGCCGTAATTCACGTCCATTCGCACACTTCCCTCGCGAACCCAGCTGCGGCAGGTCGCACAGACGCCGCCCTTGCAGGAGTATGGCAGTTCGATCCCGTGTGCGGCAGCGGCGTCGACGATGTTGCGATCCGTTGACGACATCGCGAAGCTGCGCTCGTGACCGTCCATGATGACCGTGATCTCGGCGATCGACTCCTCGCCGTCAGACTTCGGCACTTCCTGTCGGCCCTCCAGCGCCTGGCGCGGTGCACCATAGCGTTCGGCGTGAATTGACGCAGCGTTCATTCCGTATTGCTGCAATGCGCGTCGTGCCGACTCGATCATGTTGCCCGGCCCGCAAATAAATGCTTCGTCAACGTTCCACCCTTGCAGGA
>DATICC010000218.1:0-5416 GCA_035457045.1 Woeseiaceae bacterium
GGCGTGCAGACCCTGTTCGGCGGAATCGCGATTCATTTGATGTTGTCCGCCGTGTCCGAGAGCTGGGCCTCGCTCGGCGGCACCGGTGAGGTCATCGGCTTTTTCGTTTTCTGGATCGCCAACGTCGGTATCGTGATTCGCGGCTCGGAGTCCATCAAGTTCCTCGAGGCCTGGGCGGCGCCGCTGCTGCTTGCAGTCGCGATCGGGCTGATGGTATGGGCATTGCCGAAAATTTCCCTGACCGAGGTGCTCGAGACGCCCGCCGCACGGGCCGAAGGAGCAGCCTTCGCTCCCTACTTCATGGCGGCACTTACCGCGATGGTCGGGTTCTGGGCCACGTTGTCATTGAACATCCCGGATTTCAGCCGTTATGCCGAATCACAGAAAAGCCAGGTCATCGGACAGATCGTCGGCCTGCCGCTGACCATGCTGCTTTTCGCCGGGCTGGGCGTGATCCTGACGGCGGCATCGCCCGGTCTCGTCGGCGAGACCATTTCCGACCCCATCAACCTGATCGGCCGGATCGACAGCCCGTTCTGGGTCGTGCTCGCGATGCTCGTCATCATCGTTGCCACGATCTCGACCAACACGGCGGCGAATATCGTGTCTCCGACCAACAGTTTCCAGAACGTCGCGCCGAAGTACATCGACGAGAACAAGGGCGTTTTACTCACCGGTATCATCGGCATAGCGCTGATGAGCTGGGAGCTGCTGAAGAAACTGGGATGGCTGGAATCGGATGTAAGCCTCGAGAGCCTGTATTCGAACTGGCTGATCGGGTACTCGAGCCTGCTTGGGCCCATTGCCGGCATCATGGTGGTCGATTACTTCCTGGTACGAAAGCAAAGCTATGACCTGCTGTCCCTGTACCGGGACAACGGGGCATACCCGGCCTGGCACCTCCCCGGGTTCGTGGCTTTCCTCGTGCCCGTGGCGCTCACGGTTGTCGCCCTTACGACCGATCGTCTAAGCTGGTTCTACGACTACGGCTGGTTCACCGGCTCGCTGCTCGGTGCCGGCATCTATTACCTGATGAGTCGAGGGTAGGCGCATGTCCGTTCTTATCAAGGGTGGAACCATCGTCAATGCCGACCGGTCTTTCGGCGCCGACGTGCTGTGCAAGGATGGCCGGATCGAGGCCATCGGGCCAAAACTCGCGGCGCCGAAGGGTGCGCGTACCGTCGACGCCGTCGGCCAATACGTCATGCCGGGCGGCATCGATCCGCATACGCACATGCAATTGCCGTTCATGGGCACAGTGGCGAGCGACGACTTTTATTCGGGCACGGCCGCGGGGCTCGCCGGCGGTACGACGATGATCATCGACTTCGTCATTCCGAATCCGCAGCAGAATGTCATGGACGCCTTCCGCCAGTGGCGCGAATGGGCGGAGAAGTCCGTGGCGGATTATGCGTTCCACGTTGCCATCACCTGGTGGGACGACTCGGTCGCAAAGGACATGGAGTCACTCGTCCGCGATCACGGGGTCAACAGCTTCAAGCACTTCATGGCCTACAAGGGCGCCATCATGGCCGATGACGAGATACTGGTTAACAGTTTCTCAAAGGCTTTGGAACTCGGGGCAATCGTCACCGTGCATGCCGAGAACGGCGAACTGGTGTATCGCCTGCAGCAGAAGATTTTCGACATGGGTATTACGGGGCCGGAAGGACACCCCTTGTCGCGTCCGCCGGAAGTCGAGGGAGAAGCCGCGAACCGGGCAATGCGGATCGCAGAGGTGCTGGGCGTACCGATCTACCTGGTACACGTTTCCTCGCGCCAGTCACTCGAAGCGATCACGCGCGCGCGCAACGAGGGACAGAGAGTGTTCGGCGAGGTGCTCGCCGGGCACTTGCTGATCGACGATTCGGTGTATCGCGACAAGGACTTCGAGAGAGCGGCAGCGCATGTCATGAGCCCGCCGTTTCGCAGCCCCGAACACCAGGCTGCGCTGTGGCGAGGGTTGCAGTCGGGCAACCTGCAGACCACAGCCACCGATCACTGCTGCTTCTGTGCCGAGCAAAAAGCCGCGGGGAAGAAGGATTTCCGGTTGATCCCGAACGGCACAGCAGGCATCGAGAACCGCATGGAAGTCCTGTGGCATCACGGCGTCAGCAGCGGCCGCCTGACAATGAATGAGTTCGTCGCGGTGACGTCCTCGAATGCCGCCCGAATATTCAACATGTATCCGCAGAAAGGCAGCATATCGGTCGGCGCCGATGCCGATATCGTCGTGTGGGATCCGGAATCGCACAAGACCATATCCGCGAAGACACATCACCAGAACATCGACTTCAATATTTTCGAGGGCATGGCCGTCAAGGGTTGCGCGTCGCACACGATCAGCCGCGGCAAGGTCGTCTACGCGGACGGCAAGCTGGATGTCGAGCGAGGTGCGGGCCGGTACATCGGACGCCCGCCGTTTGCGACCTACTACAGCGCGCTCAACAGGCAGGCGCAGCTCCGCAGGCCATCCGCGGTCAAACGCTGATGTCCCGCGCTGATTCGGATTCCCCGGACATCCGGAACCGGCGCTTGCCGGACGCCGAAATTAGCAATAATTTCAGTGACATGCATCCGCCGCTGTCGCGCTCCGAGGCGCTCATCGAGGCGGATCGCTGCTACTTCTGCTTCGATGCACCCTGCACCACGGCGTGCCCGACCGGGATCGATATTCCGGGCTTCATCCAGAAGATTCGCAGCGACAACGTCAGGGGATCGGCACACACCATATTGAAAGAGAACATCATGGGTGGGATGTGCGCCCGTGTTTGCCCGACAGAAGTGCTGTGCGAGGAAGCCTGCGTGCGCAATACGCACGAGGAACAGCCGGTGCGTATCGGGCTCCTGCAGCGCTACGCGACCGATCCAATATTCAAAAATGACATCGCGTTGTTCGAGCGGGCTCCCGACAGCGGCAGGAAGGTTGCCGTCGTGGGCGCCGGGCCTGCAGGCCTGTCCTGCGCACACCGGCTTGCGATGCTTGGTCACAACGTCGTTGTGTTCAATCGCGATGCGAAACCCGGCGGCCTGAACGAGTACGGCATCGCCGCGTACAAGACGGTCGACGACTTCGCGCAGCGCGAAGTGCAATGGATCCTGGACATCGGCGGCATAGAGCTGCGAAACGACGTATCGCTCGGCGAGGACTGCACGCTTGCTGCCCTGATGGACGAGTACGATGCTGTCTTTCTGGGCATCGGCCTGGGAGATGTCAACAGGCTGGGCGTGGAGAACGAAACTCTCCCGGGTGTCATCGACGCGGTGGAGTACATCGCGAAACTGCGCCAGGCGAGAGACAAAGGCAGCCTGCCTGTCGGCAACCGGGTGGTGGTCATCGGCGGCGGAATGACGGCAATCGACATCGCCGTGCAAAGCAAACGCCTGGGCGCAGAATTCGTCGATATGTATTATCGCCGCGGTCCGCAGCAGATGGGTGCGAGCATCTACGAGCAGCAGTTTGCGCAGACCAGCGGGGTCACGATCCATCACTGGGCGCGGCCGCGGCGTATCGTTGGCGAACAGCACGTCACCGGCGTGGAGTTCGAGCGTACGGTAATCGATGGCTCCGACAAACTGAAGGCCACCGGCGAGTCCTGGACGGTCAGGGCTGACGTGGTGTTCAAGGCGGTTGGCCAGGTTCTCGGACGTGGATTACCGGAGTCCGCGGGATCGGCGCTGAAAATGCAGGATGGCCGGGTCGTGGTCAGCGGCGATCGCAGCACGTCGATCAAAGGCGTCTGGGCCGGCGGTGATTGTGTAGCGGGTGGCAAGGACCTGACCGTGACGGCCGTACAGGATGGCAAGATCGCCGCACATTCCATCGACCGTTACCTGCGGGAAACATGATGAAAGCCTTCGCCGATTCCGCAGTAGCCTGCCCTCGAGACAATTTTCGTTTGCGGCCGCCGGCGCCGCACCGGGTGACCTTCTCACTCGGAAACCCGATCTCGCTCGAAGGCCACACCGACGCGTCGCCGGCCGATAATCGCAATCGAACCCCTGTAGGAGCCCGCATTGCGGGCGACCTGCCGCGATGATTACCAGCACCACGCAACACAACGCGGACTTTTTCTCCGAACGAGGCGCGCCATGGCCGACCTGACATCCGAATTCCTCGGCATCCGTTCGCCGAACCCCTTCTGGCTCGCCTCCGCGCCGCCGACCGACAAGGCCTACAACGTCAATCGCGCCTTCGAGGCCGGCTGGGGAGGCGCCATCTGGAAAACGCTCGGTGAGGACCCGCCGATCGTCAACGTCAGCGGGCCGCGCTACGGAGCCATACACAGCAACGACCGGCGCGTCATCGGATTCAATAACATCGAGCTTATTACCGACCGGCCTCTCAGGGTCAACCTCGACGAGATCCGGCAGATCAAGAGAGACTGGCCGGACCGCGCACTGCTCGTGTCGGTCATGTTGCCAATGCAGGAGCAGGTCTGGAAGAAATACGTGCCGATGATCGAGGACACCGGGGCGGATGGCATCGAACTCAACTTCGGCTGCCCGCACGGGATGTCGGAACGCGGCATGGGCGCCGCCGTCGGCCAGGTGCCGGACTACATCCGCATGGCCACCGAGTGGTGCAAGAAATTCGCGCAGAAACCGGTGGTCGTCAAACTGACACCGAATGTCACCAACGTACTGCCACCGGCCAAAGCGGCCTGGGAAGGCGGGGCGGACGGCGTGTCCCTGATCAACACCATCAACTCGATCATGCGGGTCAATTACGAAACCCTGACCATGTACCCTGCCACCGACGGCATGGGCTCGCACGGCGGCTACTGCGGACCCGCGGTCAAGCCCATCGCGCTGCACATGGTGGCCGAGATTGCGCGCCACAAGGACACGTCGATGATACCGATATCGGGCATCGGCGGCGTCAGTGACTGGCGCGACGCCGTGGACTTCCTGGCTCTCGGTGCATCGAATGTGCAGGTCTGCACGGCGGCGATGGTGTACGGCTTTCGCATCATCGACGACCTCACCTCGGGCCTCAGCAATTTTCTTGACCGGAAAAACATGCGCTCGGTGGCTGACCTGGTGCGAAAAGCCGTGCCCAGCGTCACTGACTGGCAATACCTCAATCTCAATTACGTCGAGAAGGCGGTCATCGACCAGGACCTTTGCATCCAGTGCGGCCGCTGCCATATCGTCTGCGAGGATGCGTCCCACCAGGCGATCACGAAAACGGTCAACGGCCAGCGGCATTTCGAGGTCATCGATGCGGAATGCGTCGGTTGCAACCTGTGCGTCAGTGTCTGCCCCGTCGACAATTGCATTACGATGCGGCACATGAGCAGCGGCACGGATCCGCGTACCGGCCAGGCCATACGCAGCACGCGGGCGGACTGGACTACTCATCCCAACAATCCGATGCGCAAGGGTTCTTAAGTGGCACTGCGAAAATCCGAAA
>DATICC010000219.1:0-10616 GCA_035457045.1 Woeseiaceae bacterium
CGCAGAGGTATACCGGCCGACCGGTCCCGCAGCGACGGCGGCATCGGCACCGAGGGTGAACTTGCCGTTGCTGATATTCTCAACGCCCTTGCGCGTCTTGAAGACCAGGATGATGTCAGTCGAATTGGCGCCGATCTGGAAGCCGAGGCTGCCACCTGTAAGGGAAATGAAAGCCGGGTTGCTCCAGCTGTTGTCGGCATTTCGCAGCACGAGGATTCCCTTGCCGTGGCGGAAGCCCAGGCCGAAGCCGGCCTTGACCACGTTTGGCACCACCGCGACGGCGTAAGCGCGCGCCAGCAAGGCGGGAGGAATGGACTGTTCCGGGATACGCAGGAGCTGGTCGAGCACATCGGTCGCATCGGCAACGCGCTGCTCCTGCTTGGTCGCGGCATGCGCCGGCGACAGTACCAGCACGGATAGGACGAGCAGGGTCAAACCTAAGCGTATACGCATGATTTTATTCCAAAAAAAATTGTCGATTTCAGGGGCCCAAGCGCCAGCCACGACAAGGCGGCAGTACGCTGCAGGCCCAATCATACGCTATTTGGACGAATGTCTCCCCCGGCCGCGGTCGCCGCAAGTACGGGCGGCAGAGGGCAATTCAGTGTCGCGCAGATGGCGCGCAGCAGCTCGGCCTCGCGGAGACTCAGCCGCCCGTCGTGCGCAATGCAGCGGCTGATCGCCGCGACCAGGCGCTGCTGGCTGCGAGCGCCGAGACCGGCGAGGGTATCCAGGCTTGCGTCCAGTGCGGCAACCGTGCTGCCGGGTGTCGGTTCGGGAACGAAATCACGGGCCCAGTCACCGAGCTCGGCGAGACCGGCGCGGTAGGCGTGTTCGACGTCCTCGGGACTGGTGTTTCCCTGTTCCGCCAGAATGCGCACCAGTCCGGCGGCAGCCTGGCGCATAGCGTGTTTCGACGCGTGCCGGCGCCGGCTCCCCGGCGCGAGCGACTGCCCGAGCTGGCTCGCGAGGATTCTGTAATAACAGAACTCGTGCAGCTCGATCTGTCCGTCGGTCTCGATGAGGCGCAGCACCAGCTGCTGCAGGAATTCGAGCTGTGCGAGCGGCCGAAGCTTGAGCATGGGAAAGCAGATTTCCAGCAGCGGCAGCCGGTAGGCCGGGCCGATCGCGCCGAGCTGGCGCTGAAATCTCGTCACCAGTACGGCGCGATCCTCGCCGAGCATTTCATGCACGATGCGCGCCTGGCGGGCTGCGACGGCCGCTTCCGGGTGCATCGCGAGCGCCACTGCCAGCAACAGCGACAGCTCGCGCGAATGTGCCGCATCATACAGATCGGCCGGCACCGAGCGGCGCAACGCTTGCGCGAATTCGACATGCCGGGCCTGCGGATCGCCGATGGAATTGCTGATCTCGTTGCCGATCGATGCCGACACACCGGCACCGCCGGTCGCGGCCAGTGCTGCGGTAACGCCGGCGGCGAGCTGCGAATCCTGCAAGGCCGAATCGGCGTCGGCGTCCTGGCGGCTGCGTTCTGTCGGATAGTCGCTCTCGCGAAACGAAGGATCGAGCGCCCGTATTCTCTCGATCAGCGGCGGATGGGTGGCTAACAGCGAAGTCAGCCGCGCCAGGCCCCCTGCAAACAGCATGTGGCTGATCTGCTCGGCGTCCACGGCACGTATATAGGAATGCTCTGCGTAACCGCCGATCTTCTTCAGGGCGTTGGCAATCCCCTCCGTTTGCCGCGTGAACTGGACCGCGGATGCATCGGCGAGAAATTCGCGTTGCCGTGAAACCGCCGCCTTGATCATGCGAGCGAACAGCACGCCGATCCAGCCGATGATCGCCAGCGCGAGCCCGATCAGCAGCACCACCGGCTGGGCGCGGCTGCGCCGGCTCGATATCCGGCTCATGCGCGAACCGCTGCGCAGCACGGTACGACCGATCAGGCCGAGCACCATGATGCCGAACAACACGCCCATCAGGCGGATGTTCAGGCGCATATCGCCGTTCAGAATATGGCTGAATTCATGCGCTATGACGCCCTGCAACTCGTCCCGGTCCAGCGACTCCAAGGTGCCGCGTGTCACCGCAACCGCCGCATCACCCGGCGCAAATCCAGCCGCGAATGCATTAATGGCGGATTCCGCCTCCAGCACGTAGATTTCCGGTACCGGCACGCCTGAGGCGATGGCCATCTCCTCGACCACGTTGCGCAGGCGCCGGCGCAGTGGATCGGTGGTATCCGGTGATACAAGCGTGCCACCCATATCGATGGCAACCTGGCCGCCGCCGCGCGCGAGATGCGCCGTTTTCCAGGCGGTTGCGCCGAGGATAAAAAGGACCGTGAAGACCGCGGCCGACAGCATGACCGCCGGGTCCATGCCCGATTGCCCTGCGTCCAGCATGACGTTCGCGGCGCCGGCCACGAGCGCCACGCAGCCAACGATCAGGGCCGTTGCGACGACAAACACGAGGACCAGCCAGCGCGTGACCCGCCGGGCCTTGTCCTGCCTGTCGAAGAAGTTCACGGCAATGCGTCCGCGGTTACGAGGGCGCTGACCATGCCGCCGGCCGCGTCCCGATCAGGTAAAGGACACTTTCGGTACCTGTCGCTTTTCCTCCGATTCGATCTCGAGAAACGAGGCAACGTCGAATCGAAACATGCCGGCAACGATGTTGTTGGGGAAGTTTTGTACAGCGTTGTTGTAGGCGAGTACTGCGTCGTTGAAGGCCTGCCTCGAGAATGCGACCTTGTTCTCGGTGCTGGACAGCTCTTCCTGGAATTGCATCATGTTCTGGCTGGCCTTCAGGTCGGGATAGGCCTCGGACAGGGCGAACAGCCGCCCGAGAGCGCTGCCCAGCGCCCCTTCCGCAGCGCCCAGTTTCTGGATCGCCTCTGCATTGGATGGATCCGATTTCGCGGCGTCCAGGGTCGAAACCGCTGAATTCCTCGCCCGGATGACAGCATCGAGTGTCTCGCGCTCGTGTTTCATGTAGCCTTTGACAGCCTCGATCAGGTTCGGAATCAGGTCATGACGCCGGGTCAGCTGGACGTCGATCTGGGCAAAGGCGTTCTTGACCCGGTTGCGCGAATTGACCAGGTTGTTATAGATACCGATCGCATACAGCGCCAGGGCAACGAGTACCGCCAGGAATATCAGAAATGACGTCACAACCCACCTCCGCGGTGATCCAGCGTGACAGCAAGGATAAACCCTGGCCTGGGCCAACACTAGTCGCTGCGATCCTTGCCCTGACCCTGTTTTCGTCGGCATCGGTGGCCGATTGGTTCGGCGACTCCCGGCCGATGATGGGCACCGAGATCAGCGTATACCTGTGGCACGATGATCCGGTCGCAGGCAAGGCAGCGGTGGAAGCCGTGTTTGCCGAAGTGGCGCGCATCAACCAGCTGATGAGCACTTACGTCGAGGACAGCCGCATCTCCGAAATCAATCGCGAGGCAGCAAACGGCCCCGTCGATGCCGGCCCGGAACTCACGCAGCTAATATTGCGCTCCCTCGATGTGTCGCGGCTTACGCTGGGGGCATTCGACATCACCTACGAAAGCGTCGGCCAGCACTATGATTTTCGCGCGCACCGCCGCCCGGATGCGGCGACCATCCGAACCGAGTTGCCGCACATCAACTACCGGCTGGTGCACGCCGATCCTGTCACCAACACTGTCAGCTTTGCGGAGCAGGGTGTGCGCATCAATCTCGGCGGCATTGCCAAGGGTTACACCGTCGAACGTGCGGTGGAACTGCTGCGGGCGCGCGGCGTGCGCAATGGCATAGTCACCGCCGGCGGCGACTCGAGGCTGCTCGGCGACCGCCGCGGCCAGCCGTGGATGGTCGGCATCCGTGATCCGCGCAAGGAAGGCGAGGTTGCGATCAGCATCCCGTTGGTCAACGAAGCGATTTCCACGTCCGGCGACTACGAGCGCTATTTCGAGGAAGACGGCAAGCGCTATCACCACATCATCCAGCCGGCGACCGGCGAGCCGGCAAACGGCGTGCATAGCGCGACCATCGTCGGACCGGATGCCGTCATCACCGACGCATTGTCGACGTCGGTGTTCATCATGGGCGTCGACAAGGGACTGCGTCTGATCGCGACCTTACCCGATTACGAAGGCATCGTGATCGACGCCGAGGGACGGCTTTTTTATTCCGACGGCCTGCGTCCGCCGGACTCCGCGGAAGCTGCTGACAACAGTCGGTAATCCCCGTTCCTGTCGCATAAACGCGACCTTTTCTGTCGCCGAAAGGCGACGCTTTTTTCCTTTAAATTCATAAATATACGACTATTATTGGAGCATCCCTCCGGAGCGGCACCACCCCCTGGGGGTAAGCAATTATGTATACCCCGGACCGACCATTTGTGACGATCATCACGGCTGCCAACGGCCTCCGGCTGTCACCATTCCATGCGGGAATCCGGCGTCGATCGCCGCTATGGGCAGCGGCGAAATTCCTTGTTGCCATGCGGCTTGCGCTGCGAGTTGCCGTTGCAACGAATCGCAATCGAACAGATGCCACGAAAGGCTGTTATGGGTGACCTGGAACGGCTGCCTGTTCTCGCGCGCGGACATCCGCGCGGCAGGCAGACGGACCGCGAACGACAAGGAAGAGGAACATGAAAGGACTAAGACCAATACTGCTTGGAGCATTTCTCGGATTCTTCGCACTCGGCGGCCTCGCCTCATCCGGATTGACCGGCCAACCGGCTCCGGACTTCGCACTGAGAAGCGCCACCGGCGAAAACCTCCGCCTGAGCGAATATCGCGGCGAAGTCGTGATGATCAATTTCTGGGCCACGTGGTGCGGCCCTTGCCAGCAGGAAATGCCGTTGCTCGAGGAACTTCACAACCGCTACCAGCGGGTCGGCTTCCGTTTGCTCGGCGTCAATATCGACGACGACGCCAACCGCGCGATGGACATGGTGCAAAACCTCGGCGTCACGTTCCCGGTGCTTTTCGATGAGACCAAGGCCGTCAGCAAGCTCTACCAGGTAGAGGCGATGCCGGTCACCGTGTTGCTCGATCGTGCCGGCACGGTTCGTTACGTGCATCACGGTTACAAACCCGGTTACGAGGAACATTACCTGACCGAAATCCGGTCGCTCCTCAGGGAGTAGCAGGTGCTGCCGACGCGCAGCAGGAGAGTCGAAGTGACAACAAAGAACAACCGCATGGTCACCAATGCTGCCGCGATCGCCGTGCTGTGGCTCGCCGGCATGCTGGTGGCTTTCGCCCAGGGCGCAGCGATCGTCAATCAGGACGCTGTGGCCGCCAGTACCGCCGCAGGCGAGACGGCCAAAGCGCAGGCCGACGGCCAGTTCCGCAGCCTCGATGAGGACGTGCAGTCGCTGAAAAAAGAAGTTCTCGATCTCAACCGGGATCTGTTCCTGCTGGAGGAGGAATTGTTGTTTCCGGCGAACTCCCAGGTCGCGTTTTTCATCTCCATGGATGTCGGCGAGTATTTCGAACTGGATTCTGTGTCACTGCAGATCGACGGCAAGGAAGTGGCCAATTACCTGTACACGGAACGTGAAGCGGGTGCATTGCTCAGGGGCGGCGTGCATCGCGTGCACATGGGAAACCTCAAGGTAGGCGACCACGAATTGATCGCCGTGTTCACGGGCAAGGGTCCGCATGTCCGGGACTACCGGCGCGGCGCGACCATGACCTTCAACAAGGGCATCGGCGCCAAATACGTCGAGATGGAGATCAGTGACCGCGTGGCCAAGCAGCAGCCGGAGTTCATTATCAGGGAATGGGAGTGATCGTTGATTCCCTGCCGCGCCATCTGTCTGGTTTCATGGCTCGTTTTCGCCGTCACGGTGGCAACGCCTGAAGCGCGCGCGGCAGACGATCGGAAGCCTCCCACCGTTATAAAGGACCCGCATTACGGCGAGGTCCTGTACTACTTCTACCAGGACGACTATTTTCCCGCGATCGTGCGCCTGATGGCGGCGCAAAAGCAGACGCATCTGCCGAATCACGGTGCGGAGGCGGAACTGCTGCTCGGCGGCCTGTACCTGTCGTACGGTCATCACCTGCGCGCCGCGGAGATCTTCGAACGCCTGTTGGCCGACAACGTCGATCCGCAGATTCGTGACCGGACCTGGTTCTTCCTCGCCAAGATCTGGTTGCAGCGGGGTTATCTGGCGGAGTCCGAGCAGGCGCTCGCCAACATCCGCGACGAGCTGCCGCCGGAACTCGAACCCGAGCGACGGATGTTGCAGGCGCAAATCCTGATCGACCAGGGCCGACACGACCAGGCGATCGAAGTGCTGAACGCCTGGCGCGGCAAGAACGAGTGGGCAAGCTACGCAAGGTACAACCTGAGTGTGGCGATGGTACGCAGCGGCCGGATCAATTCCGCGGTCGGCATGCTGGACGAGCTGGGCCAGCTCGACCCGTACAACGAAGAGCTCAGTGCCCTGCGTGACAAGGCGAACCTGGCGTTGGGATATGCGTACCTGCAGGACGGCCAGCCGCTGTCGGCGAAACCGGTGCTGCAACGGGTCCGCCTGTCGGGACCGTTCTCGAACAAGGCATTGCTCGGTGTCGGCTGGGCCGATGCGGAGATCGACAATTTCCAGCGTGCGCTGGTGCCCTGGATGGAGTTGCGCGGGCGCAATCTGCTCGATCCCGCGGTACAGGAATCGATGCTCGCCATTCCCTATGCGATGGCCAAGCTCGACTCTATCAGCCAGGCGGCGGATCATTACATCAACGCTATCGAAGCGTTCTACGAAGAGACGTCCCGCATCGACAATACGATCGAGAAGATCGAGTCGGGCGAGCTGTTCGACCAGTTCCTGTCCCAGGATCCGACCGGTACGACCGGCTGGTACTGGAAGGTCGAAGAACTTCCGGAGGGCACGGAGTCGCGTTACCTGTATCACCTGCTGGCGACGCACAAGTTCCAGGAAGGACTGAAGAACTACCGAGACCTTGCATATTTGCAGCGAAATCTCGACGGCTGGCAGCAGAGCGTCGAGGTGTATCGCAGCATGCTTGAAACACGGGAAATAGCGTACTACGAGAGGCTGCCACGCGCTGAACAGAGCCTTGCGAATGCCGACCTGGACCGGATGGTGCAGCAAAAGCTCGAATTCGATGCGCGCCTCGACAGTATAGACAAGAGCGGCGATTCCCTGGCGCTCGCAACCGCACACGAATTCTCGCTGTGGGGCGAGATCACGGCGATGGAGCGAAATCCTGCCCTGCAGGCGAATATCCCGGAAGCGCAGGAGGTCCGGCACAAGATCCGCTTGCTGAAGGGCGTACTGCAATGGGAACTGGACAGGGAATTCAAGGTGCGCGCCGCACTGATCCGGAAGAACCTGCGGCAGACTGGCGAAGCACTGGTCGAGACGCAACGGTCGCGACGCCAGGTGGACGAGTCCATGCGCAACGAACCGTTGCTGTTCGAGGAGTTCAATCAGCGTGTTGCCGGTCTCGACCCGAAGATCAATTCGTTGCGCGATCGCGTGGACGTCTCCATGGCGGTGCAGCGCGCTTTCCTGCAGACCATCGCCGTCGATGAATTGCAGGCGCAGAAGGAACGACTCGACACCTATACGGTACAGGCCCGTTTTGCGCTGGCCGCGATCTATGACCTCTCATCCACCGTAAGCGATGCGTCGCAATGATGTCGTTGCGCACCAATAGTGTCTTCTGCCTGCTCGCGCTCGCGTGTATCGCGCCACTCGCCGTTGCCGACGTAAAAGAAAAAGACACGATCAAGAGCCTCGACAAGCAAACGGTCGAGGTGCGGCCCGGCAAGCTGATCGTCAACAGTTCCGACAAAGCGCGCGAGAACTACCGCGCTTTCCTCGACCTCGTTTCGGACGATCCGGAACTCCGTGCCGAAGCCATGCGCCGGTTGGCGGACCTGGAACTCGAAGCCAGTGAAGCAGAGCAGTTGCGCAGCAACATCGAGTCGCTGGACGCGGCCGGTTATGAAAGCGCGACCGTACTGTTTCACCGCCTGCTCGAGACTTACCCGGACTATCGCCGTAACGATACGGTGCTGTACCAGCTTGCCAGAGCCTACGAAATCGCCGGCAAGAATGACGACGCGCTCAATGCGCTCAACGAGCTGGTGCAGCGCTATCCTGGAACAGCTTTGATCGACGAAGTGCAATTCCGCCGCGGCGAGATGCTGTTCCTGCGCAAGGACTACATCGAGGCCGAAGCCGCGTACAAAAGCGTCGTTGCGGCCGGTGACAGCTCGCGGTTCTACGAGCAGTCACTGTACAAACTCGGCTGGTCGCAGTTCAAGCTGGCGATGCACGAGGACAGCCTGCAGCCGTTCTTCGAACTGCTGGACCGCAAGATTGCCGGGGTCGAGATCCAGGACGGCGACGAGCGGCTTGCTGCACTGAGCCGTGCCGAGCGGGAGATCGTCGAGGATACATTTCGTGTACTCAGCATCAGCTTCTCGTACATGGATGGTGCCGACAGCATCACGAGCATACTTGGCGATCGCGGCTACCCGGAGTACGGCTACGTCATCTACCTGAATCTCGGTGACCTGTACCTTGAGAAGCAGCGCTACGTCGACGCGGCGGAGACCTACGAAGCCTTCGTCAAGCAGGATCCGAATCATCCCAAGGCACCCCTGCTTCAGGTCGAAGTGATCGAAGCCTACAAGCAGGGCGGCTTTCCGACCCTGGTGCTGGACGGCAAGAAGAGTTTTGTCGATCGCTATGGCATGGATGGCCCGTTCTGGCTGCTCAATCCACGCGAACAGAACACAGCGGTCGCGGCACACGTTAAAGCCAATCTGACCGACCTCGCGCAGTACTACCATGCAGAGGCGCAGAAGGGTGGCAAGCGTGCCGATTACCAGGAGGCGGCGCGTTGGTACCGCAAATACCTGGATTACTTCCCGGGCGAGGCGGATTCCGCCAACACGAATTTCCTGCTGGCCGAGATCCTGTTCGAGAGCAAGGACTACGCGTTGGCGACGACGGAATACGAGCGTACGGCTTACGAATACCCGCTGCACGCGCACTCAGGCGAAGCGGCATACGCCGCCATACTCTCGTACCGTGCTCACGAGGAAACGCTTCAAAAGGAGGCGAAAACCGCCTGGCACCAGCGCTATCTCGACAGCGGGCTGCGCTTTGCGCAAACCTATCCCGAGCACCCGCAATCGAGCGCCGTGCTGACGACGGTCGCCGAAGACCTGTTCCAGCAACGCCAGTTCGACCTGGCGATTGCGGTCGGCCAGGCCGTGGTGACCAAGCAGCCGCCGGTGCAGCCATCGCAGGCACGCACTGCCTGGACGGTCATCGCGCATTCGCAGTTCGACCTGGCGAAGTTTGCCGAAGCCGAGACATCCTATTACCAGCTGAGAGCGTTCACGCCGCCCGAAGACGCGGTCGCCCAGCAGGAGATCAAGGACCGGATCGCCTCATCCATCTACAAGCAGGGTGAACTCGCACGCGATGCCGGCGAGTTCGACCTCGCGGTCGCACACTTCACGCGCCTCGGCCAGGCAGTGCCCGACTCCAGCATCCGCGCGACTGCCGAGTACGATGCGGCAGCAGTGCTGATCAACATGGCGGCGTGGGGCAGGGCCACCGTGGTGCTCGAGGATTTCCGGCGCAACTACCCGGACAGCCAATACGTCGACGACATCACGCAGAAACTTGCCGTCAGCTATCTCGAAACCGGCCGCGGCGCGGAGGCGGCCGGCGAATTCGAGCGCATCGCGGCCGATCCCGACAGCGCAGACGAAGTCAAACGCGAGGCGCTGTGGAAGGCCTCGGAGCTGTACAAGCAATCCGGCCAGACAGTCGCAGAACAACGCGTACTGCAGGATATCGTCGAGCGATATCCCTATCCGCTGGCCGAATCGATCGAGGCGCGGTTCCGCCTGCTGGAGATCACGGAGGCGAGCGGCGACACACGCACGCGTGACCTGATGCTCGCCGAGATCATTCGCGTCGACGCAACCGCCGGTGCGCAGCGCTCGGATCGAACCCGCTACCTGGCCGCCAAAGCATCCCTCGAACTCGCGGAGCCGGTGCGCTATCGCTTCATGAACATGAAGATCCGCCAACCGCTCGGCGAGACGCTGCCACTCAAGAAATCACTGATGGAAGAAGTCCTGAAGGTTTATGGCGATGCTGCGGACTACGGTGTCGCGGAAGTCACCACCGCGGCTACGTTTCGCCTGGGCGAGGTGTACCAGCAGTTCAGCAGAGACCTGATGGAATCCGAGCGTCCCGGCAACCTGGATGCAGCGGCGCTGGAGGAATACGAGCTGCTGCTCGAGGAGCAGACCTTTCCGTTCGAAGAAAAGGCGATCGAGCTCTACGAAACGAACGCCGGCCGCACGGTGGACGGCGTATACGACGAATGGGTGAAGAGAAGTTTTGATGCGCTGGCAAGCTTGCTGCCGGCCCGATACGCGAAACTGGAGCGCGGCGAAAATGTCGTCACAGCGCTTTACTGAACAGCGGACTGCGCGCCATGGCACGGCGATCCTGCTGGTCGCTTGCGGGCTGGTGCTGTCGGCCTGCGCCTCCGGACCGAAGCCGGCGAAAACCGGTGCGACGGACGCGCAGGGCGTCGTGCGGGAAGTGCCGCCGAAAGCGCAGACACTGTATGAGCAGGCGGTGAGTGCGCTGGC
>DATICC010000220.1:0-4701 GCA_035457045.1 Woeseiaceae bacterium
GCCGTCGAGCCCGCGGTCCGGGTACTGGACCAACGGACAGGCAGTCTTCGCTTCGAACTGCAGCCGGTGTCCGACTCGATAGACGAGATTGTCGTTGTCGCTCGTGCACGCGAGGCAGGTCCCTTCGGCGCCGTCTCGAACAGTTTCCTGAGCCGCGACGAGCTGCGTAACGCGCCCGGCAGCGGCAGCGATGTCATGCGTGCGCTGAGCGGCCTGCCAGGGGTCGTCTCCAACGGCGAGTTTGCGGCTTTTTCCGTGCGGGGCCATGGCCCCAAGAGCAACCTCATCTATGTCGACGGCTTCCCGTTCCAGCAAGTTGTGCACTTCGAGCAGACGCTGGGCGAGGAGGAGGAAATCATCAATGGCGGCCGCTACTCCATCTTTGCACCCAATGCCGTTGCCGGAGCGGAATTCTCGCCTGGCGGCTGGAGCGCGGAGTTCGGCGGCCGCGACGCGTCGCTCCTGCAACTCGAGGTCGTGGATGGCGCGCCGTCGCCTGTCGGCAGCCTGCGTCTCGATCTCGCCGGCCCCGAGTTCCTTTACGAGGGACCAAGCGGCTTCCACGACAACACGTCGATGTTCCTGCAGGCGCGGCGCCTCGACTTCGGCCAGCTTTTCGAGATTATTGAAGAAGAGTCGTTGGGTGCACCGGTCTCGACGGACGTGATCCTGAAGACGCACACACGTCTCGATGATGACGACGAGTTCGAGTTTCTCGGCATTTACGCGCCTGAGGAGTACACGCGGGACATCAACCACGTACTCGCCGCCGCGGAGGAAGACGGCATCGAGGACGTCACGTTGCAGAACGACGACCAGGACCTTGCGCTCGTCGGTGGCACCTGGCGGCGGATGTTTGGCGACGATGGCGAATGGACAAACCGGGTCTACTACCGTGAGAGCGACCGGGTGTCTTCCGAGGGCGAGGCCTACCCCGACCTGGTGCCGCCGGGTACGCCAGCCGACCAGGTTCCGGTGCGTGAGGACCTCCTGACCGTGAAGGAGAAAGAGTCGGAGGTCGGCTGGCGCAGCGACGTGTCATTCGGAAACGGCCTTGGGATATTCCGTGCCGGGCTGCAACTCTCGAGCAACGATCTCGACTATTCGACTGAGCTACGGGAGGACTGGATACGCTATGTCTACGAGTCCGATGATCCCCGCCCCCCCGGCGCAAACTACATTGTGTTGCAACCAGCTGAGATCGACTCGATCTATAGCGCGAGCGAAACGAACTATGCCGCTTATGGCGAGCAGTTGTTCGACTGGGGCGATGCCAATTTGCGTGCGGGCATTCGCTACGATCGCAATGGCTTTGGTGACGAGAACCTTGTGTCGCCGCGATTCGGCTTCAATTATGCGTTTTCACCCAGGCTACGATTGTCGGCAACGGCTGGCATCTTCTATGCGCCGCCAGGCAACCTCGCGCGTGCGGCCGACCCTGATAACTTTGATCTCGAGAGCGAAAAGCTTACGCATTTCAGCTTGGGTCTCGACTATCGGCTGAGCGGCAACCTGGATCTGCTCGTAGAGGCGTACTATCAGGATCTCGAAAACCGGCTCGTTTATGCCGACCGCACGAGCGGTCGGATTTCGAATGCTGGTGAGGGCACCAACACCGGTGTGGATCTGGTGTTGAGGCGCACGTTCGATCGAGGCTGGTCGGCCGACTTCGCCTATTCCTGGAATCGCTACCGGGTGGACGATAACGACGGCCGTGGCGAGTATGACTGGGACTTCAACCGCGAGCACTTCGTCGCTGTCGGCGGGCGCTGGGAGATCAATGATCGATGGCAGGTCGCGGCACGCTGGAAGTATGGCTCCGGGCAACCAACGTACCGTTACATCGTGCACGAGGACGTGCTGGCGCCGAACCTGCCCGTGCGCTATTCGCAAGAGAGGTTCGATTTGAATGCAGAACGCGGCGATGCGTTCCATTCACTCGATGTGCGCGTCGATTACCGTCGTCCGATCGGCCCGGTGGATCTTGTGCTGTTCGCGGACGTGCTGAACGTTTACGGCGGTCCGGCTGGCCTGCAGCGCGAGTTCAACATCCTGACGGGGGAAATTGTCGAAGAGGAGGAGGAAACTCTGCCGCTGCTCGGCCTGATCGTCGAGTACGCCTGGTAGAACGCGTGGTATCGAGCCCACGGGCGAAAAGGAGTGCGCCGATCAGGTCTGCAAGGAGGCGACTCTTTTCTCTTCTTCCTGCCTAAAGCCCGACAGCGCTCCGCAAGATGTACGAGCGAAGACTGAGAGCGTATAAGGCTCTTGGCTACGATGTTGCCCGCACGTTTAGCGCCGGCGATGGAAAGGTGTATTCTGGTCACATGGATTACACTTTCCTTCTCTTGCTGAAAGAAAAGGGGGCGCGTTGGTGATCCTCTCCCGCGTCATCGAGCACGTCCGTACGCAGAACTGGACCGCCATAGCAATCGACTTCCTGATCGTCGTCGCCGGCATCCTGCTCGCCTTCCAGATCACCGAATGGAACGAAGCGCGACGCGAGCGGGCCTTCGAGCGAAACTACCTCGAGCGCATCGCATCCGAGCTCGATCAAAGCATCGCGGCAATCGAATACGGCATTGGCCTTTCCGAGCAACGGGCGAAGCTGGGCGAGCTGCTGGTCGCATCTGTCGACGACCCCGATATCGTCCGCGCCGAGCCCGGACGCTTTATCCTGGCTGTGCTGACCGGCGGGTACACCTATTCGCCGCCGGTACGCGCGCACACCTTCGAGGAAATGAAATCGTCGGGCGATCTCGATCTCTTTCGCGACAAGGCGCTGCTCACCGATCTCACTGAATTCTATACGCGGCTGCAGAGCGAAGCGCAGTGGAACTATTTGCGCGAGGTCGTACAGACCGAGTATGTCAAGCGATCCGCCGGAATTCTCACCTACGACCTGCTCAAACGAACACCCTACGATGCGGGCGTTCCCGACATTGCCATCGACGATGCAATGGCTGCCTACGCACGCATGATCGAACGCCCGTCGTTCATCGAGTGGTTGCCGACGGTGGTGAACCGTTACGAGGAGATTCAGACCTATCGCACGCGGCTCGAAGCGGCGAAGAAGCTGCGCGCACGCGTCCTCGCGGCCCTTGACCGAGCCGCGCCGGTGCCCGACGAGGATGTGACTCCGCCATGATCCTATCCAGCATCATAGAGCACGTCCGTACGCAGAACTGGACCGCTATCGCGATCGACTTCGTCATCGTAGTGCTCGGTGTTTTCATCGGCATCCAGGTGTCGAACTGGAACGCGGAGCGGATCGAGCGTCGGGAGGAGGTCGCCTATCTCGTGGCAATGGATGAGGATGTCTCCTGGTCGATCGAAAGCCTCATAGAACTGACCGAAGTGATGGAGCGCCAGAGCGACGCCCGGCAGGCGCTCTATGCGTACAGTTCGGATCCGGACGCGACGATCGATCCTGCCGATCGGGATCGCTACCTGTCCGCCGGGCTCTTTCACTTTGCGTATATGAACATCCGGCAGGTGACTTACGATACGCTCAAAGGGTCGGGTCGCCTCGACGCGATCGGCAGCCCGGAACTGATTGCGGCGCTGCAATCGATGAGCGCCGATATCGCGGCGGTCGTAACACGGCAGGACGACGAATTGCAGGCCACATACCTCTTCACCGACCCGTTGCTCATTGCCAATGTTGACATGGCGAACATCTTTCGTCAGCCGAATCCCAACGGCGATCCGCCGGCCATCCCCTGGCTGCCGGATGTGCCGCCTGCGCCGCAGACCCCCGAGTTATTCAAATCGACGGCGTTCAGGAATGGCCTACTCTATCGCGCCTATTTCACGTCGGCGCGCTTGCGCGACGTACAGCGCGTGCTTGAAGATCACCGTCACATCGCCGGGCTGATTACTGCACGAAAGGCCGAACTCGGAATGAGGCCATGATCCTCTGCCGCGTAATTGAGCAGGTGAAGGTTGGCGGTATGCCGGGCGAGTTTAGGCCGGGCTCACTGTCCCGGCACGTCGGCGGCATAACCGGTAAGCTCGACGTAACCTCGGCCCGTGACCGGCAATCCGTCTCGTTCGCCGCGGACGTCGACCGCACCCTCCCAGTAGCGCACGGTCGTGAAGAGCTCCTGGTTGGCCAGAACCGGCACGATCTCCGCGCGTAATCCTTCCCTCGGCAGGTGCAGGGTCCACGCCGCCGGGTAGGTGCCGCCCGACGGGCTTTGCCAGCGATCCGTTACGTCAATCTCGAGATCGCTACGCTCGATGCGGCGCGCCCTGCCGTCTGCGTCGATCCAGGTCCCGGCGCTCATCGGGTCCTGCCGGCCATTGTCCCTGCGCAGGTTGTAGAACATCAGGTCGCTGCCATCGGATAACTGCAGCGCGAACCAGTCCCACCCTTGCTGGTTCGCGGCGAGAGCGCTGCTGCTCCATTCGCGATCCAGCCAGGACAGGCCGGATACCCGGAACTGCGCAGATCCTATGCGCAGCGAACCGCGAGTTTGCCAGCGGCTGATCGAGTAATAGTACGACGCATTGCCGGGCTCGGCGGATTTCTGCGACAAGCCGTCGGTGCCGTGCAGCGCGGGTGGCTTAACGGAACCCAGGTGCAGGTCGAGTCCGAAATCCCGTTCGCCTGCCACGAGCCGCCATTCATCTGCGTTTTCTTCCGCCGCGATCTCCCAGTCATCGATCCACACGCGAAATGGTTCCGCTTGCGCACCC
>DATICC010000221.1:0-8024 GCA_035457045.1 Woeseiaceae bacterium
AGGTGATGGCCGTCGGCATGCGCATGTCCGCCGGGATCTCAGCTTCGAATTCGACCCGCATCGGGTCTTGTGCTGCCGAGCGCATGCTCAGGCGGGTCAGCCAGAAGGTGACGACGACGAGACTTGCGAGCAACAGGAAACCGTCGGCACGGCTCAGGTAGGTATCGAAGAACAGCGATACGGTCAGAAGTGACACGGCAAGCAACGCGGGCATCTCACGTGCCAATGTCGTCGACTTGAGTTCGATCGGCCTGATGAGGGCGACCACGCCGAGCACCAGCCCGATGTTTGCGATGTTGGAGCCGATTGCGTTGCCGACGGCCAGGTCGGACTCTCCGCGCAACCCGGCAAAAACGGACACGAGTACTTCGGGCGCAGAAGTCGCAAAGGCGACGATCGTAAGACCAATAAGCAGAGATGATATGCCCAGATTTCTCGCCGTCGCCGATGCGCCCAGCACGAATCTGTTTGCGCCCCAGATCAACAGGGCGAGGCCGGCGACAACTTCGACTAGATTGCCAAGCATATTTCCGTCTTGAGTCGGGGCCGGGGAGGGTATGTGCCCGGCGGGCTTGCAGGGAATTAGTTCTGATTGAGAGCCGGTTTATGCGTGATTTCCACACCGGATGTCAATTGTCAGCGATCGCGCAGGCAATAGCGGTGGCAAGGCTTTTGTTACACTTCGCCGGCGGACAGAGCCGCCGAGGAGTGAAATGGAACCCGAACAGGTAAGCAAGCTGATCGAGCAGGGACTGGCGTGTTCACACGTACAGGTAACCAGTGACGACAACACGCATTATCAGGCGCTGGTTATCAGCGAACAGTTTTCCGGCAAACGGCCGGTTGCGCGGCACCAGATGATATACAGGTGCCTCGGCAAGCTGATGGGAAACGAAATTCACGCGATGGCGATTCGTGCACACACGCCGGCGGAATGGCGCGACCTGGAGATGACCGGAAAGGTCTGACAAGCGATTGGACAAATTACTCATAACAGGCGGTATACCTCTCGCCGGAGAGATCAGCGTTTCGGGCGCGAAGAATGCCGCATTGCCCGTCCTTGCCGCTACGTTACTCGCGTCGGAGCCGGTCACTGTCGGAAACGTACCGCAGCTCAAGGACGTCGCGACCACCATTACCCTCCTGCAAAGCATGGGTGTCGTCGTGACATTCGACGAGCGTCTGAACGTCGAAGCCGATGCGCGTGATGTTCCCCTGCGTCGGGCGCCATATGAGTTGGTCAAGACCATGAGGGCGTCCATCCTGGTGCTTGGGCCGCTGCTCGCCAGGTTCGGCGAGGCGGATGTCTCGTTGCCTGGCGGTTGCGCCATTGGCGCGCGGCCGGTCAATTTGCATGTCGCAGGCTTGCAGGCCATGGGCGCCAAGGTCGTGGTCGAAAACGGATTCATCAAGGCTCGGACGAAGCGGCTGAAGGGCGCACACATCGTTTTCGACACTGTAACTGTGACGGGCACGGAAAACCTGATGATGGCGGCCACGCTTGCCGATGGTGAAACCGTGCTGGAAAACGCCGCGAGGGAACCGGAAGTCGTCGACCTCGCCAGATTCCTGAACGGCATGGGCGCCAGGGTAACGGGCGCCGGCAGCAGTACGATCAGGATAGCCGGCGTGGATGCACTCGGCGGCACGCGCCATGAAGTGCTGCCCGACAGGATTGAAACCGGTACCTACCTGGTTGCTGCGGCAATGACGGGAGGGCGCATACGCCTGCAGCGCGCGGCCCCCGAGGACCTCGAGGCCGTATTGATCAAACTGGGCGAAGCCGGCGCGACGATACGGACCGGCGATGACTGGATCGAACTCGACATGCACGGCAAGCGGCCGCAAGCCGTAACCGTCAAGACCATGCCTTATCCGGGATTTCCCACGGACATGCAGGCGCAGTTCTGTGCAATGAACGCGATTTCCCGCGGCGTCGGTACCATCACCGAGACGATCTTCGAGAACAGGTTTCAGCACGTACTCGAATTGCAACGTATGGGTGCCGACATTCGCATTGAAGGCAATGTGGCGGTCTGTACCGGCATCGACAAGCTGACTGCCGCGCCGGTCATGGCAACCGACCTGCGGGCTTCGGCCGGCCTGGTGCTGGCCGGTCTGGCCGCAGAGGGTGAAACGCTCGTCGACCGCATCTACCACGTCGATCGTGGCTATGAGCGTATCGAGGAAAAGCTGCGGCAGCTGGGTGCGGTCATCCGGCGGGTACCGAAATGACGCAGGTCCCTGCCGGCCGTTCCGGTCTGCGATTTGTTCCCGGATTCAGGGGTTCTCGTCGGGCGGCCGCTCCGCCACGGTCAAGGTCGAATTGAAACGCTGACCGTTGCGCCAGGCTTCGATTTCCACGCGATTGCCCGGCTCCAGCGCGGCGACGATCAGCAAGGCCTGCTGTCGGGAGCGGACGGGTTCGCCGTTGATCGACAGTATGACGTCGCCGGGCAGTAATCCGGCCTGGGCCGCCGGACCGTTGTCGATGACCTTGGTCAGGATGATTCCGGCGCCGGCGTCGATGCCAAGCGCATTGGCCTCCGCACGCGTCAACTCCTCAGGTTCGAGGCCGACCCAGCCACGAATCACGCGTCCCTGCCGCTTTATCTCGTCGACGACCCCCCGCACCAGGTTAACAGGTATGGCAAAGCTGATTCCCTCGGTGCCGGTGTCCTGCGCGAGCACAGCCGTGTTTATGCCGACCAGTTCCCCGAGTGTATTGATCAGCGCGCCGCCCGAATTGCCTTCGTTGATGGCGGCATCCGTTTGAATGAAATTCTCGAAAGTATTGAGGCCGAGCAAGCCGCGACCCGTCGCACTGACGATGCCCTGGGTTACCGTCTTCGACAGGCCGTACGGGTTGCCGATCGCCAGCACGACATCGCCGATACGCAGCTGGTCCGATCGTCCGAGCGGTATCGCCGTAAGATCGCCGAGGTCGACTTTGAGAACGGCAAGGTCGGTTTCCGCGTCTACCCCGACGACCGTCGGGCTGGCTATACGTCCATCAGCCATTTGCACGCGGATCTCGGTGGCGTTGGCGACGACATGGTAATTGGTGACGAGATAGCCATCCGGGTCGAATACCACGGCCGACCCGAGGCTGGTATTGGTGCGATAGCGGTCGGCAGAACCGTCCTCACCCCGTGCAAGGACCAGGCGGCGCGTGTAGACGTTTGCAACCGCAGGTGCGCTGATCGCCACGGCGTCCGCATAGCTTGCCGGGCGCGCTGCGAGCTGCGGATCGCCGAGCGATGGCAGCAATTGGGGCCTGAGCAATACCGCAATAAATGCGGCCGCCAGCCCGACCACTATCGACTGAAGCAAAAAGACGAGGACCGGCTTTAGACGCGCCACAGTTATATTCCGGGAGTACTTTTCCTAGCAGTAATCAGGACCGGATCGTCTCGGCCATTGCGGCCCGGCGCCTAGCCACAATTCGACCGCCCTGTGTATAATGCGCCACGGGTTCCGCACCCAGCCCCGAGCCAGCCGCCATCCTGACGGCAAACCGGGTCTGCTGCAAATCTACCAGCTTTCGAAACTAAAGCTAAAAAGACGCCACGAACCGGTGTAAATGGGAGTGCCTGATGACCGACGACGTTGATCGCAACAGACGTCATTTCCTTACCCTGGCAACCGCCGTCACTGGCGGGGCGGGAATAGCCCTGGCAGCAATTCCGTTTCTCTCGTCACTGAAACCAAGCGCAAGAGCACAGGCGCTTGGTGCACCCGTCGAAGTGCCTCTGGCATCCCTGGAACCGGGCGAAATGATTCGTGTGGAGTGGCGCGGCCGACTCGTATTCGTCGTGCGGCGAACCGAGGAAATGCTGGCGCGATTGCAACAGGTCGAAGCTCAGGACCTGTTACGTGACCCCGAATCGAAAGTGACCGAGCAACAGCCGGACTTTGCAGTAAACGGCTACCGATCGGCCAAGCGGGAGTTCCTTGTAATCGAGGGTTCGTGCACCCACCTCGGATGCGCGCCTCTGCCCCAGTTCCAGGTTGGCCCGAGTGACGACTGGTTCGGTGGATTCTTCTGTCCTTGCCATGGGTCGAAATTCGATCTTGCCGGGCGTGTATATAAAGGAGTTCCGGCGCCGACCAATCTTCGGGTGCCGCCGTACCGGTTCATCAAGGATGACGTCATCATGATTGGTGCGGAGACGGGAGCGGCGTAATGGCACGAATCGAGTCAGAGATCGGTACGCCGAAGGGCGGCTTCATGAAGTGGATCGACGATCGGTTTCCGTTCACGGAAACGATGAAAGCTCACGCCACCGAGTACTACGCGTCGAAGAATTTCAATATCTGGTACGTCTTCGGCGTTCTGGCGATGGTCGTGCTGGTGATCCAGCTTGTCACCGGCATTTTCCTGACGATGAATTACAAACCCTCGTCGGCCGAGGCATTCGCATCGGTCGAATACATCATGCGCGACGTGGAGTGGGGCTGGCTGATTCGCTACATGCATTCGACCGGGGCATCCTTCTTCTTCATCATCGTGTACCTGCATATGTTTCGGGCGATGCTGTATGGGTCATACAAGAAACCCCGCGAACTGATATGGATCATCGGCATGCTCATTTTCTTCGTGCTCATGGCCGAGGCATTTGCCGGGTACCTGCTGCCGTGGGGCCAGATGTCGTATTGGGGCGCGCAGGTAATCATTTCACTTTTCGGCGCGATCCCGTTCGTCGGTGAGACACTGGTCGAGTATATTCGCGGCGACTACTCGATCTCCGATATCACGCTGAACCGCTTCTTTGCCCTGCATGTCGTTGCCTTGCCTCTCGCCCTGATTGCGCTGGTGTTCGTGCACATCGTGGCATTGCATCATGTCGGCTCGAACAACCCGGATGGAATCGAAATCAAGTATCACAAAGGCCCCGACGGCATACCGCTCGACGGAGTTGCCTTTCACCCGTACCACACGTCAAAGGACCTGGTTTATATAATCGCATTCCTGATGGTCTTTTCGTTCGTGATGTTTTTTGCGCCTGAGATGGGTGGCTATTTCCTGGAGCATGCGAATTTCGAACCGGCGAACACCATGGCCACGCCGGAACACATCGCGCCCGTTTGGTATTTCACGCCGTTCTACGCAATTCTCCGGGCCGTGCCAAACAAGCTCTGGGGTGCGATCCTGATGGCAGCCGCGGTGCTGCTGCCGTTGTTTCTGCCCTGGCTGGACCGTTGCCGCGTGAAATCAATCCGCTATCGAGGCTGGATTTACAAGACAGCGCTCGGCACGTTCGCGATAAGCTTTCTCGTACTGGGCTGGCTGGGTGTGCAACCTG
This sequence comes from Woeseiaceae bacterium, assembly GCA_035457045.1. Taxonomy (GTDB): domain Bacteria; phylum Pseudomonadota; class Gammaproteobacteria; order Steroidobacterales; family Woeseiaceae; genus JAKEGN01. The sequence goes on from DATICC010000221.1 coordinate 5,307, forward strand.
CTGAAGGCAAGTACGTATTGATGGCCCGGGTATTTTCCGTGCTGTATTTTGCCTTCTTCCTGCTGATGCCCTATTACACGGCTATCGACAAGACGAAGGCCGTGCCGGACAGGGTGGTCTATCATGGTTAGGATGGGCACGTTCGTTACGACACTTCTGGGGGTAATCGCATTCTCCGGACAGGTCTTTGCGGCCTCTGGCATGAAACTCGAACCGGCGGGCAATGACGTCGACAATATCGTGTCGCTGCAACGCGGAGCCCGGAACTTCATGAATTATTGTTCAGGCTGTCATTCGGCGCGGTACGTGCGGTTCAACAGCGTAGCGCGCGGTCTGGGGCTCAGTGAGGACCAGGTGATCGAAAACCTGATGTTCAACGCCGAGAAAACCTTTGAGACCATACATGCGTCCATGCCGGCCGACGATGCTGCCAGGTGGTTCGGCCAGGCTCCGCCGGATCTCTCGCTCATGTCGCGCGCGCGCGGCACTGATTACATCTACAACTTTCTGAAAGGCTTTTATCTGGACCCTGACAGCCCGACCGGCGTCGATAACCTTGTGCTGGCCGGTACGAGCATGCCGCACGTACTTTGGGAATTGCAGGGATATCAACGCGCAGTGTTTGCTGAAGACGGCCAACAGGGAATCGTGTTCGAGCATTTCGAACCGTTTTCAACCGGCTCGCTTTCTGCCGAGGAATTCGACACATTTGTGCGCGATACGGTGAACTTCATGGAGTACATCGCGGAACCCGTCCGCTCGACGCGCCGCAAGCTTGGAGTCTGGGTATTGATGTTTCTGACCGTGTTTCTGGTCATCTCGTCCATGCTGAAGAAGCAGATCTGGAAGGATGTCAGCTGACGGCCGCCTCCCGTCCCCGTCTTCAAAACTTTCGAAAAGCGTCGCCAACTGAATATTCGTTCCAAAGGGAGCGCAAAATGGCAGTCATTGCCAACAGACGATCCGTCATGACACTGTTTTCCAGGCCCGCCTGCATACACAGTCATCGGACCCGACTTGTACTTGCAGAAAAGAACATCAATATCGAGATCGCCAACGTCGAAGGGCCGGACCTGCCCGAAGACCTGATGGATCTGAATCCGTATCACACCGTGCCGACGCTCGTCGATCGCGATCTCGTCCTGTATGACTCGCGTGTAATCATTGAATACCTGGACGAGCGATTTCCACATCCCCCGCTGATGCCGGTGGATCCGGTTACGCGCGCCCAATTCCGGTTGGCGCTGTTTCGTATCGAGACGGACTGGTACCAGCTTGCCGAGGAGTTCGAGACCGATGGCGAAAACAAGCTGAGCGCCAAATCGAAGAAGATGCTCAGGGAGAGCATCATGGCCAGCGTCGAGCTGTTCGACGCAAAGCAGTTTTTCCTGAGCGACGAGTTCTCTCTCGTGGATTGCAGTATCGCACCGATACTTTGGCGATTGCCTGTCTACGGAATTGAGCTCGGCTCGCATGCCGAGTCGATAGAGCGTTACATGAAGCGGGTTTTCGAGCGCCGCTCATTTCAGGACAGCCTGACTGAACTCGAGCGCGAGATGCGCCTGTAGGCATTATGCCCGCCGGGCAACTGTTGCTCGCCTGCAGTAGTGGTATGCTTCCCGCAGCGGCGCATGACGGTGACGAGGCAAATCGCGGAGCTTAGAGCCGGTGCATAGTCTCCCCAGCAAATCGAAACGGCCATACCTGATTCGAGCGATGCACGAATGGATGGGGGACAACGGGCATACACCGCATATCGTGGTCGACGCATCAGTCGAAGGCGCAACGGTACCGCGAGAGCACGTCAAGGACGGCAAGATTATCCTGAACATAAGCCAGTCCGCGGCGCATAACCTGAAGCTGACCAATACGTCGGTAAGTTTCCGGGCACGATTCAGTGGCGTGCCATTCGACGTCTGGGTGCCAATTTCGTCCGTACTCGGCATATATGCCAAGGAAACCGGCCAGGGCATGATTTTTTCCCACGGTGCCGACCAGCCGGAGCCACCGCACGATCCCCAGGAAAAAGAATCCGGCAAGGGCACGCGTTCGCACCTCAAAATAGTCAAGTAGGAGCGCGCAGCGCTCGCGACCGCCATCTTGATCGCGTGCTGCACGCCGGCGACCCGCCGCCATGCCTTGCTCACTCGGAAATCTTGATTCGCTCGCAAGGCATGCCGACGTGTCACCGTCTTGAGCTACCGCCGCGCTATCGGCTGGCAATGCACCGGTATGCCCTTCGAGCGAATCAAGATTTCTGAGTGAGAAGGGCATACCGGTGCTGTGCCAGCATCGCCAGGTCGCCCGCACGCTGAAGGCTGCTCCTGCGTTTTCGGCACATCCGGCGTCCATGGCGCTCGCACGCGGTCCGGCATTCGCAAGACCTCCCGCCGGCTACGTGTCGCCCAACAGGGCGGTATCGATGAGGTCGCACAGGCAGTGAATCGCCACGAGATGCCCCTCCTCGATTCTGGCCGTTCGGGAGGCAGGGATACGAATTTCGACGTCGTCTCCGTCGAGCAATCCCGCCATGCGCCCACCGTCACGACCGCTGAGCGCGACGACTTTCATTCCACGGTCGTGTGCTGCCACGATTGCGCGATTGACGTTCTCTGAGTTACCCGACGTCGAAATGGCGAGAAGTACGTCATTGCTACGACCCAGAGCCCGAACCTGCTTGGCAAAGACGTCTTCAGACGTACTGTCGCTGGCTATGGA